>DATAIN010000198.1:0-5447 GCA_036262635.1 Gemmatimonadaceae bacterium
CAGAAGACGCCGCCGCCGAGGAGGTTGCGGTGGAAGTCGGCGACGAGGGAGCCGACGTAGCGCACGCTGAGCGGCTTGCGATCGCCCTCGAGCCCGCGGTACTTGCGCATCAGGGAGCGGACGGGCTCCTCCCACTGGCTCTCGTAGGCGTCGTTCACCGACAGGTAGCGCGGGGTGTTCGGGATCCGGATGTCCGGGTGCGAGAGGAGGAACTCGCCGATCGACGGGTCATAGGTGAAGCCGTGCGCACCCTGTCCCGTCGTGTAGACGAGCATCGTGCTCGACCCGTAGATCACGTAACCCGCGGCGACCTGGCGGCGGCCCGGCTGCAGCATGTCCTCCATCTCGCCGCGCGTGCCGCGGGTGATCTTCCGGACGACGGAGAAGATCGTCCCGACCGGGACGTTGACGTCGATGTTCGACGAGCCGTCGAGCGGATCGAAGAGGAGGCAGTACTTGCCGCAGCGGAACCCTTCCGGGATCGGGATGATTCCCGGCTCCTCCTCGCTCGCCATCGCGCAGAGACGGCCGCCATGGTCCATCGCCTTGATGATCGTCTCGTTGGCGAAGACGTCGAGCTTCTGCACCTCCTCCCCCTGCACGTTGTCGCCGCCCGTCGCGCCGAGGATGTCGACGAGCCCCGCTCGTCGCACCTTGTTCGTGATCATCTTCGCCGCGAGGGCGATGTCGTAGAGGATCCCCGAGAGCTCGCCGGTCGCTTCCGGGAACTGGCGCTCCTGCTCGATGATGAAGCGCTCGATCGTGACGACGGAGGTGGCGGTGTGCTGGACCACGGTCAGACGCTCGTTGAAATGTTCGCGGCGCGCAGTCGCTCGTCGGCGAACTCCTGCGCTTCCCGCTCGTACCGGTTCGCGCAATACCCTCGCCGCGCGCTCTCCAGGAGATAGCGCAGCGGAAAGAGCCGCGAGCTGCCAAACTGCCGCACGTGTCCGAGCTCGTGCAAGAGGAGGTCCGCCGACGGAACCAGCCCGGGCGCCAGGAAGACCGTGCGCCAGAGCGTGATGCCGGCGACGCTCCGCCGCCCGAGAAACAACCCTGCGATGCGAGGCGGGAGACCACCGACCCGCCATCGCGCGTCCAGCAGCTCGGGATGACGCCGTACCATCGCCGCCGGCAGGGCGATCTCATGCCCCACGAACCACTCGGCGATCATGGCGAGAGCTCCCATGTGCGCTGGTCTGTATGCAGGGAGAGGGCCACGCCGTCGGTGGAAACGATTACGCTCCCGAGGCGATCGGTGCGCAGCACCTCGGCGCCGGCCGATGCCAGCGCGGAGAGGACGGGCGCGCCCGGATGCCCGTAGCTGTTGCCCGCGCCCACCGAGATCAGCGCGACGCGCGGCTTCACGGCGGCGAGGAATGGCGGCGTCGTGCTCGTCACGCTCCCATGGTGCGCGACCTTCAGCACCTCGGCCGCGAGCAACGCGGGCTCGTGGCGGAGGAGCCATTCCTCCTCCGGCGCTTCGGCGTCGCCGGTGAGCAGAAATCGCACGGTTCCGTAGCGCACGCGCACCACCGTGCTCGCGAGGTTCGCGTCGTCGAGCCCCGCCGTCCAGGCGGAATCGGGCGCCAGGAAGGTGAGGACGACCCCGTCGATCGCCAGCGAGTCGCCGGGGTGAGCGCGCTGCCAGCGCGTTCCCGTCTCGCGCGACACGATGAGCGACTCGCGATAGCTCCCGCTCGCGCCGGGATATCCCGCGTCGACGTACAGCGTCGGTCGCAGCGCGCGAATCACGCTCGCCGCACCGCCCGCATGATCCGCGTGCGGGTGCGAAAGCACGAAGGCATGGAGCTCGCCTCCCCGCGCGCGCAGATACGGCACCACGATGCTGCGCCCGGCGTCCCCGGCGGTCCAGGCGCGCCCCGCGTCGAAGAGGATCCACCGGCCGCGCGGGGTGCGCAGCGCGAGCGCATCGCCCTGCCCCACGTCGATCATGTGCAGCTCGACGCGTCCGCCGCGCGACGGGACGGTCGGCAGCCAACCGATCGCTCCGGCGCAGGCGATCGCGCCGCAGAGCGGACGCGCGAACTCGCGTCGCACGCACGCCGCGACGACGAGCACCGACGCCGCGCCAGCGAGCAGCAGCGCGACGCGTGTCGCCGCGACCTCGACCTGCGCGCCGGGTACCGCCGCTCCCGCATGCGCGATCCAGACGAACGCGGCGAGCAGCGGATGCGCCGCGCCCGCCGCGAACCGTGCGCCCGCGGGCCACCAGCCGAGGAGCATCGCGACGAAGAGGATCGGCTGCAGCAGTCCCACGACCGGCGTCGCGACCACGTTCGTGAGGGGCGCGACGAGGCTCGCTCGCCCGAAGCGCCACGCGACGAGCGGTCCGGTGACGAGCGACGCGACGACGGAGGTGAGCGCGGCGCCCGCGAGCACGCGTCCCCATCCCCCGATGCGTCCGCGGATGATCCGCCGCTCGAGCGCGCCGCTCGCGATCAGTCCGACCATTCCGGCGACGCTGAGCTGATACCCGATGTCGTCCACCAGCCGCGGCTCGACGAGTGGCGTCGCCGCGCCCACCGCGAGCGCGGCCCACGGCGACGTCGGCCGCTGCAACGCGCGCGAGGCCTCCGCCGCGGCGAGCATCGCGACGGCGCGCAGCGCGGGGGCCGGGGCTCCGATGAGCGCGACATATCCCGCGGTGATCGCGACCGTCGCGCCGGCCGCTCGCTGCCGTGGCAGCCCGAGCGCGCCGAGGAAGGTCTGCACCGCGAAGGCGATGATCCCGACGTGCAGCCCCGAGATGGAGAGCATGTGGACGAGTCCCGCCGCCGCGAACTCGTCCCGCGTCCCCGCGGGGAGCGCGCGCATGTCGGCGACGAGGAGCGCGCGGGCGAGCGGAGCGTCCCCAGCGAACGCGAAATCGATGGAGCGTCCCACCTGGTCGCGCCAGCGGGCGAGCGACGACGGTGCCGCCAGTCGGCCCACCACCCGCAGGCCGCCTAACGCGAGACCGCGCGGGCCGGCGCGCGGGGTGCCCTCCACTCGCACCGTTGCGCCGGCCGGCGCCGCGCCGGAGACGACGCTCCCCCACGCGCGCACGGCGCATCCGGGCCCGAGGACGCGGACCGCGACCATCTCGCCGGGGGCCACCGGCGTCTCGGGGATGATGTCCCACGTCGATGCGCGCAGCATCGCGCTCCGGCAGGCGTGGTCGGCCCGCTCGGCGGCGCGGCCGACCGCGAGGCCGGCGAGCGTGAGAGCGGCGCAGGCGGCGAGCTCCCGCGACTTCCGAAGGCCGGCGGCCAGCAGCAGCGCCGCGGCGATGGCGCCGCCGCTGCCTAACGCGGCGTGCAGGCCGGCGAGCAGTCCGGCGGCGTACGAGAGGAGCGCGATCGCGACGAGCGGCATCGGGCCTCGGCCCGGGCCGCCCGCGACTCACCCGATGGCAGGCTGCCCGGTAGGGGGAGTCTGGTGGCGCGGCTGCGCCGCGACCGTCTTGATGGCCTCGAGCACCACCGCGATGAGCTGTGCCTGGCCGGACTCGGAGGTCAGCTCGAGTCGCGAGATCACGGACCCGGGCGGCTGTCCCGTGGAATAGCGGGGACGAATGTGATTCAGCGCGTGCGAGATCGCGTCATCCCGACACTTCGCGCAGCCGCAGAATCCCGCGACCTGCGAACGCATCTTCTCGTACGCTTCGGCGATCGCTTCCTCGGCGATGTTCTTCATCCGGCCATGGGCAGCGGCTGCCGCTCGCGTACGACGGCGCCAGTGAAGGTCGAGCCCGTGGTGCCCGTCAGCTCGACCGTGAGGTATCGCCCGAGCATCGACTCGTCGCCCGGGACGAGAACCGTCTTGAAGTCGCGTGTTCGTGTCTGGAGCAGCTCCTGGCCGCGTCGCGCCACCTTCTCGACCAGCACCTCGTGCCGCGTGCCGAGCAGTCCCATGTTCCGCGCGCGCGCCGCCGAGCGAACCGTGTCGATGAGCCGCGCGAGCCGCTCGGACGCCACCTCGTCCGGCACCGTCTCGGACGCCGGCATCCGCGTCGCCGGCGTCCCGTCGCGCGGCGAGAACTTGAAGGTGAACGCGTCCTCGAACGCCAGCTCGCGCACCGCGCTGAGCGTCTCCTCGAAGTCCGCCTCGGTCTCGCCCGGGAAGCCGACGATGACGTCGGTCGTGAGCGCGAGCCCGGGGATCGCCGCGCGCAACCGCGCCACGCAGTCGAAGTAGCCCTCACGCGTGTAGCGACGGAGCATCCGCTTCAGCGTCCGTGACGAGCCGCTCTGCATCGGCAGGTGGACATGCTCGCAGACGGACGGCACCTCGGCCATCGCCGCGATCACCCGATCGCTGAAATCGTTCGGGTGCGGGCTGGTGAAGCGCACGCGCCTGATTCCGGGCACGGTTCCCACTGCGCGAAGCAGGTCCGCGAAATCGTGCGTGCCGTCGTTGTACGAGTTCACCGTCTGCCCGAGCAGGACGACCTCGCTCATCCCATCCGCCACCACCTGCTCCGTCTCGCGCACGACCTCGGAGAGCCGCCGCGAGCGCTCGGGGCCTCGTGTCGTCGGGACGATGCAGTAGGTGCAGCGGTAGTCGCACCCGCGCTGCACCGGGATCCACGCCTTCACCTTGTCGAAGCGGCGCGGCGAGAAGTCCTCGTAGTGCTCCTCGAGATCGAAGGTCGTCGAGATCGCGCGCTCACCGCGGCGAGCGCCCTCGACCAGCGTCGGGAGGGCGCGATAGCCGTCGGGACCGATGACGAGGCTGACGTGCTTCGCCTTCTCGAGCAGCTGCGGGCCGAGGCGCTGCGCCATGCACCCCGTCACGCCGACGACCGTGTCGGGCCCCATGAAGCGACGCAGCTCGCCAAGGCGGCCGATGACGCGCTGCTCGGCGTGATCACGGATCGCGCAGGTGTTGACGAGAATGACGTCCGCGCCATCGGGACGCTCGACGGCGTCATAGCCGCTCGCCGCCAGCTTGCCGAGCATGAGCTCGGAGTCGCTGACGTTCATCTGGCAGCCGTACGTCTCGATGTAGACCGTCGGGCGTGTGCTGGAAGCCATGTCGGTTGATTCGCGGAGCGCCCTGGTGAGAGGCGCTAAATATAGCCCCGACAGCCGGTTGGCGCGATGCCGCGGGGCCTCGTCGAGGGTGCGTCGCGGGGGTGTGACGTTTCTTTCGGTGCCCTTCACGCGTCACAATGACAGCAGTGCCCGCTTTGGATCAGTGACAGAGGTCGCTGAATGCCAAAGCGGAAACTTATCACATCGTGGTCATTCACTCGCGAGGACCGGAATGCGAACGACACTCGTCAAGGCTACACTCATTACCGCCGGGATGCTCGTCGCGTCGCTCCCGGCTTCCGCGCAGGGCTACGCGGAGCTCGGCGGCTTCGGCACCTTCACCAGATTCGATCCGACGACGGGCCTCAAGGCCGCGAACTCGGGCGGCGCGCGGCTGAGCCTCGCGTC
>DATAIN010000199.1:0-2996 GCA_036262635.1 Gemmatimonadaceae bacterium
AACGACGCGTACCGCGCCGCGAACGCGCGCGAGCTCTCCCGCGCGCCGGAGGCGTGACGATCCGCCCGCTCAGCGCCGCGCGCTGACGGTCGTATCGAGCAGCTCCGCGAACTGCGCGCAGCGCGCATCGCGCTCGAAGCGCTCCAGGAAGGCGGCTCGCCCGGCCTCGCCCATCCGCGCCGCCTCCGCGGGCGATGCCGCCCAGCGGCGCACCATCCCCGCCAGAACCGTGGCCGCGTCGTCCCGCGCCGGATCGATCACGACGCCGCACCCATTCTCGATCACCGTCTCCCCGCTGTCGCTCGCCTCGGGTCCGACGAAGATCGCCGGACGCCCGCTGGCCATGATCCCGTACAGCTTCCCGGGGACCGAGATCCCGACGAACGGGGCGCGCAGCGAGATGAGGTGCGCGTCGCCGACGCTCAACGAGTAGCGCAGTTGCTCTCGCGGGAAGTACTCGCGATATGTGGCGTTGGTGATCCCGTTCGCCCGCACGAACCGCTCGATCTCCCCCCGGCGCGGACCGTCGCCGACGAAGAGCCAGAAGATTCGCGGGTCATCCTTCGTCAGGCGCATCGCATCGAGGATCGGCCCGAACTCGTGGACGATCCCCGCGTTCCCGCTGTACATCACCACGAACTTGTCCCGCAGCCCGAGCTCGTCGATGAGCGGATTGCGCTCGCGCGGCGTCGGCTCCACCTCACCGCGCCGGTTCCACACGTTCACGGTCGCCGTGCGATCCTCGCGCACGCCGTGCGCGACGAGCCGTCGCTTCATGTACCGGCCGAGGTCGACGACGAGCTCCGCGCCGCGCAGGCCGAAGCGGTCGAGCGCGACGAGCAGCCGGGTGAGCGGCGAGCGAGGAGCCAGCATCCCGCTCGCGATCTCCGCGTCGGGATGCAGGTCCATGCTCCAGATCGCGTAGCGTTGCCCGCGCAGCAGCTTCGCGATCCTGCCGAGCACCGAAAGCAGCGGCGGGGTCGTGAGGAACACCACGCAGTCGTGCCGCCGCCGGCCGAAGACGATCGTCGCCAGGACCTGCACGTAGAAGCTCGCGTAGTCGAGCAGTCGCCCGAGATGTCGCGCGCGCCCGAACGCGGTCGTGCGGACCCGCTGGATGCGGACGCCGTTATGGGTCTCGAGCAGGGGTGCCGCGACCTGTCCGCGCAGGTAGCGCCCCCGGCTGCAGAAGACGTCCACCGTCCATCCGCGCTCGGCCAGGTACTCCGCGAGGTCGGTGAGGTGCTGCCCCGTCGATGCCACATCCGGCCAGTAGTGCTGATTGACGAAGAGGAGGGACGGCCGGCGTCCCTCCTCTTCGCGCGCGCCGGGGGAGCCCCGGCGCGCCTCCACTGCGACGGCCATCGGTACCGTTAGGCGGAGGTCGCGACCGCCTGCGTCGCGCTGCCGTCGCCGCGCGGGATCAGCTCCTCCAGCTTGTCCCCGTGCGGCCGCGGCGGATCGACCTCCTCCACCGCGTTGTCGCCACCCGTCGCGGCGCTCACCGTCACCTCGCGCTCGGCACTCGTCGCGCCGGCGAGCGCCGGGGCCTTGACCCCCTTCGTCGTGCCGGCCGGTGCCGGGGACTGGACGGTGTACTTCGCCGGCTGCTTCGCCAGCTCGCCGTAGATCCACGCGTACGTCCGCCGCAGCCCTTCCTCGAGCGAGATCCGCGGCTCCCAGCCCAGCACCTCGCGCAGCTTCGTGTTGTCCGAGTTCCGCCCCCGCACCCCCTGCGGCGCGCTCAGATTGTGCGCCTTCCTGATCGTCTTCCCGGCGATGGCCGCGACCATGTCCACCAGCTCGTTGATCGTCACCATCCGGTCCTGCCCCAGGTTCAGCGGGTGCGGATAGTCCGAGCGCATCAGCCGGTAGATCCCCTCCACCGTGTCCTCGACGAAGCAGTAGCTGCGCGTCTGCTCCCCGTCTCCCCAGACCTCGATCGTCCCCCCGTCCTGGGCCAGCGCCACCTTCCGGCAGATCGCCGCCGGGCTCTTCTCCCGCCCGCCGTCATACGTGCCTAACGGCCCGAAGATGTTGTGGAAGCGCACGATCCTCGTCTCGAGCCCGAAGTCCTCGCGGTAGTGCCGGCACTGCCGCTCCGTGAACAGCTTCTCCCACCCGTAGCCGTCCTCGGCGTCCGCCGGATACGCGTCCTCCTCCTTCAACGGCGTCACGTCGGCACTCTTCTGCAGGTAGCCCGGATAGATGCAGGCCGAGGAGGTGAAGAGATAGCGCGTGGCGCCGTTCACTCGCGCCGCCTCGAGCATGTGCATGTTGATCAACACGCTGTCGCGCATGATCACGGCCTTGTTGTGCTCGATGAAGCCGATCCCCCCCATCTCCGCGGCGAGCCCGTAGACCTCCTCGATCCCCCGCGTCGCGAGCAGACAGTTGTCGAACTTCCGGAGGTCGAGCAGCTCGAACTCGTCCGCCGCGCTGGCCTCGTACTCGGGCAGCTTCTTGTCCACCCCGCGCACCCAGTAGCCCTTCTCCTTCAGGTACTTCACCAGATGATGCCCAATGAAGCCGCCAGCGCCCGTGACCAGGACGCGAGTCTGCCGCTGATTGTCGCTCATGAGTGGATGCTCGGTACGAATGATTCGCGCGAAACGTGGACGGCGCAGAATACCCCGCGCGGTGCAAACGATACGCCAGCCTGACTCGGCCGTAAACCGGGGGTGCAAAAACGATGAAGCCCCCTCTCGCGAAGGGGCTTCGACCGTCCCGGCGCGCGTGCGGTGTTCGCCCCCCGACGAAGCACCGCCGCACGCACGGATCCTTCACCTTCCGCCCGCTGGATCGCTACCCGACCCGGGGCTTTCTGGTGCTTTCGAGTAGTGCAAGGTGCGGGCCACGACCATCCGCCTCCCACCCCCGGCCGACGCTCACCGAACCGCGCTCGCCTTGTTCGCCGGCACCCGCCGGATCATCGTGTCGTTCAGCACGATCACGTCCATCCGCGTGCGGAGGAAGCAGTCGAGCGCCTGCGCCGG
>DATAIN010000200.1:0-2139 GCA_036262635.1 Gemmatimonadaceae bacterium
CTCGAATGCACCGCATCCCGCCCCTCACGCCGGCTCGAGGATCTCTCCCGCGTCGATGTTGTCGTACACCGACCCGAGCCACCGGAAGAGGAACCACAGCTCGGCGACGATCGCGCCGATGAAAACGACGAGCGCGAGCAGCACGTAGCCATTGACGTCGCGCGGCAGGGTGCCTAACGAATAGAGCACGCCGCCGGCGAGCAGCGCGGGAGCGATCAGCAGCACGACGAGGAGCAGAAGCGACCCCGCGGTGCCGAGCAGGTTCTGACCGATTGCCTCGAAGCCGCCGCCCTCGCCGCCGAGCCGCACCCAACCCGGGAAGAAGAGCGCCACCGCGTTGCGCACCGTCACGCTCAGCACGTCGAGGGTGCCGAGGGCGACGAGCAGCGTCGCGAACATCAGCAGGCGCTCGGCGAAGCCGGGGACCTTTTCGCCGGCGGGGAGCAGCAGCGCGACGACGAGCAGCAGCGCCTGGAAGAGGTAGATCAGCCCCGCGGACGACGCGATCTGCGCACCGACGAGCGCGCCGCTGTCGAGCGGGTAGGTGCGCAGCAGCCGCAGATACGGCAGGTCGCTGCGGAAGTCGTTGCGGGTATAGATCGGCCCGAGCAGCGTCCAGATCACCGCGAGAAAGAGCGCGATCGAGGCGAGCAGGTTCCGGCCGAAGACGATCGCACCGGGAAGATCGCCCGTATCGTTGTAGCGCCCCCAGGCCGACACACCGCCGATCAGTGTCGCGCCGAGCAGGAAGAGCAGCAGCGTCGCCCAGCGCATCTGCCGGATGGTCGGGATGAAGTTCTTCCAGACGATGGCGACCCACGGCCGTCCGGTCGGCGCCAGGCGAAGCCACGTCCGGCGCGCGACGTACGTCTTCTTCCCCGCCGCGCTGCGCGCCGCGATCATCGCGCCGAGCCCGCGGCCGCCGCTCGCGCGCTGGGCACGCATCGCCGCGCGCATCGCCTCGCGCCGCTCTCCGGCGGCGACGGCGGCTTCCTCGAACGGCGTCCGGTTGATCAGGATCCACGGGATGTGCACCAGCCAGATGGCCAGCGCGATCGGGAAGCTCAGCGTCCACGCGCTGACCGAGGACGCCGAGAGCGGGGCGACGACGGCGCGCGCGGGCGCGATGATGAGCAGCGCGGGATAGCTGTACAGCGCCTCGCGCATGCGGTCCATCGCGGTCCCCGGGTCGGGCGCGGAGACGATCGAGGGCCACAGGGGAGCCACGCTGAGCGCGACCGCGGCGACGATCAGCGCGACGACGACTCCCCCGATCACCCAGGCGCGCCGCCCCAGCCGCTCGCCGATCGGACGGCCCCCCGTGCGCGTCAGCGTCGCTCCCAGCTGGTGCAGCTGGAAGGTCCCGAACATCACGAAGTAGCTGGCGATCCGCAGCGGAAACGGAAGCACGTTGCTCGCGCGCCGGCTGACGAACGCGAGGATGATCGCGCTGAGCAGCACCGCAAGATGACTCCGCGCCAGCTTGAAGAGGACCAGCTGCACGCGCGACAGGGGCGCGGGGAGCAGCTGGCGCGCTTCGGCGCGCGAGAGCGCGAGCGGAGTGACCTTCGAGCCGAAGGTCCACCAGTACGCGACCAGGATCGTGAGACCGAACGCCATGATCGCGAGCAGGTTCGGCCCGACGAGCGCCTCGGCCTGCGCGTTGCGCGGCACGCGGCCGAACATCCCGCGGCGGAAGATCGAGCCGAAGTAGAGGACCAGGAAGAGCAGGCCGAGCACGTAGCGCACGTTCTTGAGCCGGGCGAGCTGCACGCGCAGCCGGTTGCGTCCCGACCGCGCGACGAGGAAGCCGAGCGCGGCGAGCGCGCCCGTGCGCTCGGGCGGTACGGCGCGCGGCTCGCTCACTGGCCGGCGATCCCCGCGCCGGAGGCGTTCGGCGTGTCCTGTCCGGTGATCGCGAGGAAGAGCTCCTCGAGCCCGCGACCCGCGAGCTGCGGCCGGCTCGCCGCGATCTCGGCGATGGTGCCGAGCACCATGCACTGCCCGTTCTGGATGATGAAGATCCGCGTGCAGAGCTCCTCGACGAGATGGAGGAGGTGCGAGCTGAGGATCACCGCGGTGCCGGCCTGCGCGCGGCGCAGGATCGCCGCCTTCATGCGGCGAATGCCGAGCGGATCG
>DATAIN010000201.1:0-2204 GCA_036262635.1 Gemmatimonadaceae bacterium
TCGATCTCCGGCCAGGGAAGCGCGTTGTGCCCCCACTCGCCGGCGATCTGGTTGACGCCGATGAGGCACGTTCCGTCGACGACGATCCCGCCGCCGACCCCGGTGCCGAGGATGATCCCGAAGACGATCGACGCACCCGCCGCCGCGCCGTCCGCGGCCTCGGAGAGCGCGAAACAGTTCGCGTCGTTCATCAGGCGAACCTCGCGGCCGAGCCGCTGCTCGAGATCGCGGAGGAAGGGCTTCCCGTTGAGGCAGACCGAGTTCGCGTTCTTGACGAGCCCCGACGAGGGGATGATGGTGCCGGGGATCCCGATGCCGATCGTGCCGCGCTCGCCCGCGGCCGCCTCCACCGCGTGCACCACCGTCGCCAGCGCCTCGAGGGTCGCGCGGTAGTCGCTCGGCGTGTCGACGCGCTTGCGGTGCGTGATCTCGCCGCTGTCCGCGAGCGCGATCCCTTCGATCTTCGTCCCGCCCAGGTCGATGCCGATTCGCATCGGGCAATAATGCTAGAAAGCGGTCGCCCGCGTCAGGTCGTCCCCTCGCCCCAGCGGCGGCTCACCTGGTCGGCGATCACGGCGACGACGATGACGACGCCGAGCGCGATCTTCTGCACGTAGGGATCGACGTTCGCGAGGTTGAGCCCGTTGGTGAGGACGCCGATGAAGCCGGTGCCCCAGAAGGTGCCGGCGATGGTGCCCCGCCCGCCGCTGAGCGAGGTGCCCCCGACGACCACCGCGGCGATCACGTCCAGCTCGTACTGGATCCCAGCGTTAGGCACGCCGGCGCCGAGCCGCGACGCGAGCGTCAGGCCGGCGAGGCCGGCGAGCGCGCCGTTCAGGAGGTAGATCGTCCAAGTGACGCGGCGGATGTCGATCCCGGCGAGCCAGGTCGCGACGGGGTTCCCGCCGACGGCGTAGACGTGCCGGCCGAACGCGGTGCGCGTGAGCACCAGCGCGCCGAGCAGCATGACGACGACCATGAGGATGACCGGCGCCGGGATTCCGAGCGGCACCGAGCGGCCGAGGACCCCGAACCACGGTGGCATCCCGCCGATGCTCCGCCCGTCGGAGACGATGAAGGCGAGCCCGCGCGCGGCGGTGAGCATGGCGAGGGTCGCGACGAAGGCGGGGACGCGGAGCCACGCGACGAGGCCTCCGCTCACCGCTCCCGTGAGGAGCCCGATGCCTAACGCGACGAGGACGACGACCGGCGCTGGAAGGCCGTGCGTCGCGGCGATCGCACCCGCGACGCCGGTGAGCGCCACGACCGAGCCGACCGAGAGGTCGATCCCCCCGCTCACGATCACGGCGGTCATCCCGACGGCGAGGATGCCGGTGATCGCGACGCTCATCGCGATGTTGAGGAGGTTGGCGACGGAGAGGAAGCCCGGCGCGAGCGCCGCGAACACCGCCGCCTCGACGAGCGTCGCGGCGACGAGAGCGTATTCGGCGACTCGCTGGCGGGTGAGTCCCACGCTCACCGCGCGCGCATCAGGTCGTCGGCGCGCCGCCCATCGCGCGGACGGTGTCGGCGTCGACGATGCGCACCGGGACGGCGATCACCGGGGTGACGGGCTGGCCGGCGAAGTGCGCGGCGATCGCGTCGATGGTGCGGTGACCGATCTCCGACGGCTGCTGCGCGACGTCGGCCTTGAGCTGCGTCCCCTGCGCGATCGCCTTCAGCGCCTCGGGCGCCGCGTCGTAGCCGACGATCACGAGATTGCCGAGTCGGTGCGTCTGCGCGCTCGAGAGCACGCCGAGCGCGGTCTCGTCGTTGATCGCGAACACCGCGGCGAGCTTCGGGTGCGCCTGGAACATGTCGTCGGCCGCGCGGAGCGCCCGGTCGCGCACGCCGGCGCCGTTGAGCGCGGCGACGATGTGGATGTCGGGGTACTTCGCGATCGCCGTGCGGAACCCCGCTTCGCGGTCGATCACCGACTGCAGCTCCGGCTGACTGACGATGCCGACGTCGCCCTTTCCGCCGATCGCCTTCGCGAGATACTCCCCCGCGAGGCGGCCCCCGGCGACGTTGTCGGAGGCGATGTGCGAGACGACCTTCCCGCCCTGCGCGGCGATGTCGGCGGTGAAGACGGGAATGTTCGCCGCGTTCGCCTTCTCGATCGCCGGCGCGATCCCCTTCGTGTCCGTCGGGCAGACGACGATCGCGTCCACTCCCTGCACGAGGAAGTTGTCGATCGCCGACTG
>DATAIN010000202.1:0-1681 GCA_036262635.1 Gemmatimonadaceae bacterium
CCTCGAGCCGGCGGTCGCCGCGCGGGGCGACCGGCCGCTCTGCATCCTCGACATCGCGCTCCCGCGCGACGTCGATCCCGCCGTGCGCGCGATGGAGAACGTCTTCCTCTACGATCTCGACGACCTCCGTGCCGTCGTCGCCGCGAACATCGAGCGCCGGCGCGACCAGCTGCCGAGCGCGGAGCACGTCATCGACGAGGAGGTCGAGCGCTTCTGGCAGTGGCTCGCGGGGCTCGAGGCCGTGCCCGTGCTGACGGAGATGCGAGAGGCAGCGGAGCGGATGCGCGCGCGCGAGGTCGCACAGGCGCTGCGACGACTGCCCGACCTCGACGAGGCGCAGCGCGAGGCGATCGAGAACCTGTCGCGCGCGCTCCTCAACAAGTTCCTGCACGAGCCGAGCGTGCGCCTGCGCGAGGCGGCCGCGAACGGTCGCGGTCTCGCGATCGTGGACGCGGCCCGATACCTGTTCGGCGTCGCCGGAGGTGGGAAGGCCTCCGAGAGCGGCACCGCAAACCAGACGAACGAGCGAGAGGGCGATGGCGAAGGGTGACGGAAAGCGGGTGCTGATCACGGGCGGTGCGGGCTTCATCGGCTCGCACGTCGCCGAGCTCTTTCTGCGCGAGGGATGGAGCGTTTCCATCATCGATAGCCTCGTCACCGGTAAGCGCGCCAACGTCCCGCAGGGCGCCGCCTTCCATGAGCTGGACATCCGCTCGACCGAAGCGCGTGAGATGGTCGCGAGCGGTGGATTCCACGTGCTCGTGCATCTAGCGGCGCAGATGGACGTGCGGAAGAGTGTCGCCGATCCGGTCTTCGATGCGGGCACGAACATCGTCGGAACGCTCAACCTTGTTGAAGGGGTGCGTGCCGCGGGTGGAAAGATGCGGGTCGTGTTCTCCTCCACCGGGGGCGTTATCTACGGGGATTTCACGACGCCCCCGAATCAGGAGACATTCGCGAAGGATCCCGAGTCGCCGTACGCGATCTCGAAGGTGAGCGCCGAGCACTACCTCGCGTACTACGGCCGGGTGCACGGCATCGACGCGGTGTCTCTCCGGTATGGAAACGTCTACGGTCCGCGACAGGACCCGCATGGCGAGGCGGGCGTCGTCGCAATTTTCTGCGGACGCATCCTCCGCGGCGAGCCGCTCACGATCTTCGGGGACGGACGGCAAACGCGCGACTACGTCTACGTAGGCGACGTGGCACGTGCGACATTCATCGCTGCAACGCATGCGCTGCCGCCGCAGGAGAAGCTCGACTCGCGCGCGTTCAACGTCGGCACCGGGATCGGCACGCCCGTGGTCGAGATCGCGGAGATCCTCAATCGCGTATCCGGGCACGGCGTCCCGCTCCAGCTCGCGCCGAAGCGTCCCGGCGAGCAGCAGCACTCCTGGGTCGCGATCGAGAAGGCGCGCCGGGTTCTCGGGTGGTCGCCCGAGGTGGGCCTCGAGGATGGCTTGCGCCGGACCTACGAGTGGTTCGCTGCGCGCGACTCCGGGCACCGCACGGTGGAGGCGCGCGCATGATGGCGATGCTGCAGGTCTCGCAGGCGGTCCCGACGACCCCCGTCGAGCTCATCACGCACGCGACCGTGATGACGAAGTTCGTGCTCGTCGTGCTGCTCGTGCTCACGATCGTGAGCTGGGGCGTGATGCTCGCGAAGTGGCGCGAGCTGCGC
>DATAIN010000203.1:0-1607 GCA_036262635.1 Gemmatimonadaceae bacterium
CATGGCGATGATCGGCCCCTGGTCGATGCCGAGGTAGTCGGTGTCGAACCAGCCCAGCGTGCCGACGACGCGGCCGTAGCGGGCGGCGCCGGCGTCGGTGAAGGTCGGGTTGAAGGCGTCGATGAAGCCGTACTGCGAGAAGATCGCGTCGCCGTACTTCACCCGCATCGCCTTGAGCGCGGGGATCGCGATCTCCGGCGCGAAGGGGACCCAGCCGCCGGCCGCGGTCGGGGCGAGGGTGCCGTCGTCGGCGATCTGGTTCGCCGCGGCGCCCCGCGCCCAGTACGTCCGGAACTGCCGCGAACGGCCGCCCAGCGTCAGCGTCGTGTCGGCGGGTCCGTCGCTCGCCGTCAGTCCCCAGATGTCCGCCGAGTAGTCGCGGAACTGCGCCGGGTTGGCGATGGCGTAGCTGCGCTGCGAGATGGTCGCCCGCCGGGAGTTCTCGAAGTAGTCGATCCCGTGCGTACGCATGTACGCGTCCTGGATCCCGCGGAAGTCGATGTACATCTGGGAGTACTGATGCCCGAAGAGCGGAGCGAAGTTCACGTGCGGCTGCCCGTAGAAGGTCGCCCACGGGTTCGTCGCCGTGAACGCGGTCCACGCCGTGCTGTCGATGGGGTGCGTCGGGCTGCCTAACGCGAGGACGTAGAGCAGCATCGCCTCGTCGTAGCCGTTGTAGCTGTAGGGGAGCCAGCCGCGCTCGGGACTCCACCCCATCGAGATCTTCGGCGCGGTCTGCGGAGTCGTCGCCTGCGTCCAGTCCACCCGCGTATAGAGCGAGTCGGCGTAGGCGCGGATGGACTCCTCCGTCGCGTTCGCCTGGTCGAAGTACTCGCGGCAGAAGAGGGCGCCGCCGAGGAGGAGCGCGGTGTCGATCGTCGACAGCTCGACGGTCTGGAAGCGCTGCCCCGAGTTCATGTCGAGGAAGTGGTAGAACAGCCCCCAGTTCCCGCTGATCCCCGTCGCGCTCGCGCCCTGCGGCGCCTGGTAGAACCAGCGCAGCGTCGTGAGGGTGCGGTCCGCCGCCTGCGGGCGCGTGACGTAGCCGCGCTCGACGCCGACGGGATACGCCGCGAGCGCGAACCCCACCGCGGCGATGCTCGAGAAGCTTTTCGACGGCCAGCGGTCGGGGGTGAGCCCGTTCGTCGCGTTGGTCCGCTCCCAGAAGAACCCGAACGTCCGCTGCTGCAGCGTATCGAGGAAGGGCTCGGCGCGGAGATCGACGCGGGGGCCGGTGACTGAATTGTGCGCGCAGGCCTGTCCGAGGAGGGGCAGGACGAGGAGCAGGATGAGGGTGAGAGATGTGGGACGGTGTCTGCGCATGTGCATCGAGGCGAGAGTGCGACGGGGAGCCAGTGCCATGATGCGCACCGGCTCCCCGTCGGTCAAATCAGGTGATGGTCGGGGTCAGAAGTTGAGCTCCGCGCCGATCTGGTAGCGGCGCGCGTCGCTGACCACGCAGTTCGCCTTGCCGAAGTTCGGGTTCGGCGTGCTGCGGTTGTTGTTCAGGAAGCGCGCGTCGGTGTTGTAGCAGCCGAGGTTGTCGTGGTTCAGCGCGTTGAAGATGTCGAGCGTGATGCCGAGCGAAACGTTCTGGAAGAGCGAGC
>DATAIN010000204.1:0-2578 GCA_036262635.1 Gemmatimonadaceae bacterium
CTTTCGGCCTTCCAGCACCTCCGTGGGCGACGGGCATGCCGGCGGAACTACGATCAGCGACTGCGCGACCGATGCCTCGCCGTGCGGGAAGCGGACCTCGAGGGTGAAGGTGTGGTAGCCGAGTGCCGGATTGAAGGGAACCCGGACGCGCAGACGCCCGTCCGGCCCGGCGCGCCCCCGCCCTTCGCTGCGCCGCACGACGCCATTTTCCTCCTCCAGCTCCGCGCTCCATTCGACGGCGCCCAAGTCGCCCCGCGTGCCGAGATCGACCTCGATGCCGTCGAAATCGCCGGCGCGTGGCAGGACGCGCACGCTGTCGGCGATGCGCATCCGCTCCTCCTCCGCGAGCGTGGCGAGCGCCGCCTCGGCCTTCTCGTCGGTGGAGGCGTCGATCCCCATCGCCGCGAGCAGGGCGACGCGGGCCTCATCGGTCGTGACCCGCGTCTCCCTGCCGGTCATGTCCCGGTACTCGGGGATGATCCCGACCTTGTCGGCGAGGGCGCGCAGGGCGACCCCCGGCTTGAATCTGGTGCGCGTGGCCATCGGTCGCGGACGGTCAGGCCGGCGCCAGGACGAGCACGCCTAACGGCGGGAGGGTGAGCCGCATCGCCTGCTGGAAGCCGTGCATCGGCGTCGGCTCGGTCTCGAGCCGCTCCCTGGTGCGATAGCCGCTTCCCCCGAACGCGGCATCGTCGGTGGAGAGGAGCTGCACGTAGGTCCCCGCCGCCGGCGCGCCGATGAGATAGTCCTCGCGCGGGATCGGCGTCAGGTTGAGCACGACGACGACGTGGTCGCTCCCGTCGCGGCGTACATACGACACCACCGCGTTGTCGCGGTCGGCGACGTCGATCCAGGAGAACCCCTCGTGCTCGTGGTCGCGGCGCCAGAGCGCGGGCCGCTCGCCGTAGATGCGCCCGAGCGCCTTCACGAACTCGAGAAACCCGCGGTGCCGCGGCTGCTCGAGCAGGTGCCAGTCGACGCTCGCGTCGTGGTTCCACTCGGTGGTCTGCGCGATCTCCGTCCCCATGAACACGAGGCTCTTCCCCGGCCGCGTGACCTGGTACGCGAGGAGGGCGCGCAGGTTGGCGAACTTCTGCCACTCGTCGCCCGGCATCTTCTCGAGCAGCGACTTCTTGAGGTGCACCACCTCGTCGTGCGAGAGCGGCATCACGAAGCGCTCGCTGTACTCGTACATCATCGCGAACGTCAGCGTGTCCTGATGCCAGCGGCGGTAGAGCGGATCCTCCTGGAAGTACTTCAGGGTGTCGTGCATCCACCCCATGTTCCACTTGAAGGAGAAGCCGAGCCCGCCCTGCGACGCGGGCTTCGTCACGTCGGGCCACGCCGTGGACTCCTCGGCGATGGTGACGCACCCCGGCTGCTCGCTGCGCACCGTCTCGTTCATCTGCCGCAGGAACTCGATCGCGTCGAGATTCTCGCGCCCGCCGTAGCGGTTGCGCAGCCACTCGCCCGGCTGGCGGCTGTAGTCGAGGTAGAGCATCGACGCGACCGCGTCGACGCGCAGCCCGTCGGCGTGGAACTCGCTCAGCCAGTAGAGCGCGTTCGCGACGAGGAAGTTGCGCACCTCGTTGCGCCCGTAGTTGAAGATCAGCGTTCCCCAGTCGGGGTGCTCGCCGAGCCGCGGATCCTGATGCTCGTAGAGCGCGGTGCCGTCGAAGCGGCGGAGCGCCCAGTCGTCCTTCGGGAAGTGCGCCGGCACCCAGTCGAGGATCACGCCGATCCCCGCCTGATGGCAGCTGTCGACGAGATACCTGAAGTCGTCGGGCGTCCCGAAGCGCGAGGTCGGGGCATAGTAGCCGGTGACCTGGTAGCCCCACGACCCCGCGAAGGGGTGCTCCATGATCGGGAGCAGCTCGATGTGCGTGAAGCCGAGCGACTTCACGTGCTCGACGAGCCGCGGCGCGATCTCGCGATATGTGAGCGAGCGGTTGTCCTCCTCGGGGAGGCGCGCCCACGAGCCGAGGTGCACCTCGTAGACGAGCATCGGCTGGCGCGCCGCGTCGGCGTTTCGGCGCTTCCACATCCACTCGCTGTCGCCCCACTTGTACTGCTCGAGATCGACGACGATCGACGCCGTCTGCGGCGCCTGCTCCATCTTGAAGGCGAAGGGGTCGGTCTTCAGCCGCGGCACTCCCTCGCGCGTCAGGAGCTCGTACTTGTAGAGCGTGCCCGCCTCGAGCCCGGGGATGAACAGCTCGAACACCCCCGACGATCCGAGCTGGCGCATCGGGAAGACGCGGCCGTCCCAGCTGCAGAACTCGCCGACGACGCTCACCCGCCGCGCGTTAGGCGCCCAGACCGCGAACGACACCCCGCGGACGCCGTCCATCGTCCGCGGATGCGCGCCGAGCATCTGCCAGAGCCGGAGGTGCGTCCCCTCGTTGTAGAGGTGGAGGTCGATCTCGCCGATCGTCGGGAGGAAGCGGTAGGGATCGTCGCGCTCCCAGGTGGATCCGCCCGCGAACTGGAAGCGCAGACGGTAGCGCACGGGCAGCTGCGCGTTCGGCAGGAACAGCGCGAACAGCCCGCCATCGACGCGCTGCATCGGCGCCGACTT
>DATAIN010000205.1:0-2504 GCA_036262635.1 Gemmatimonadaceae bacterium
CGCGGCTCACGACGCCGCGAGTGCCGGGATTTCGGAGGGCGTTAGAGGAGTTTCTCATCTCGATATGAGAATCGTCCTTTTCCGACCCGGCCGAAGTCAGCCGAGTCCCGAATCTTCGCGCCGGGTCTCCCTACCGCGGTGTCGGGAGATCCCCGATCGGGCCTCGACGCGGACCGGGAAACGCGACGGGCGCCCGTTTGGTGGGCGCCCGGGGGTCAACCTGGTCGTTCGACTTGCGTCAGCGCGCGCGGCGCGAAGGCAGCGCTCGAACCACCGCCTCGAACTCGAAGGGCTTGGGAAGGAATGGGCGCCCGGTGCCGTTGAGGAACGCCTGCAGATCGGTGCTCACGATGTCGCCCGTGAGGAAGACGACGCGCTTCGCGAGGTCCGGCCGCTCCTTCGACCAGCGCTCGAAGATCTGCTGGCCGGAGACGTCGGGCATCCGCATGTCGAGCAGCACCACGTCGAAGGTCTCGTCCCCCTCGGCGCGCCAGATTGCCTCGCTGCCGCTGCTGACCGTGACGACCTGATGACCGACGCTCGAAAGGTAGCGCTCGAGGGCGACGCGGATCGGCTCCTCGTCGTCGACGACGAGCACGCGCAGCGACTCCGCGTTCGCGGCGGGGGCGGCGGGGATCGCCGGAGCGGCGCGCTTGCCGTTGGTGACGATCGGGAGCTCGATGCAGAATCGCGCTCCGACGGCCGCGCGCTCGGCCCAGATCCTTCCCCCGTGCTCGCTGACGATGCCTAACGATATGGAGAGGCCGAGCCCCGTTCCCTGCCCTGTGGGCTTGGTCGTGAAGAACGGGTTGAAGATCACGTCGAGCGACTCCGGCGGGATCCCGGGACCCGTGTCCTCCATCTCGATGCGCACGACGTCGGGGAGAGTACGCGTCCGGATCGTCAGCCGGTGGCTGCCGCGATCTACCGCGGCCATCGCCTGCTCGGCGTTCGTGATCAGGTTCAGGAGCACCTGCTGGAGCTGATAGACGTCGATCATCGTCTCGGGCGGATTCGGATCGAACTCGCGCTCGACGCGGATCCCGCGAACGTTCAGCTCGTAGCCGCGCAGCTCGAGCGTGTCCTCGAGCACCTTGTTGACGTTGGCCAGCACCTTCTCGGACTTGTGCTGCCGCGCGAAGGTCAGGAGGTTGTGCACGATCCGCGCGGCGCGGCGCGCCTCGCCGCTGATCACCTCGACCGAATGCCGCTGGTCCGGGCGCAGCGCGCGGTCGGCCATCAGGAGCTGCGCGAAGGCGGAGATGCTGGCGAGCGGGTTGTTCACCTCGTGCGCCACCCCGCTCACGAGCTGCCCGATCGCCGCCATCTTCTCCGACTGGATGAGCTGCTGCTGCAGTCGCTTCTCCTCGGTCGCATCGCGGATGACGCAGAGCACCTCGCGGCTGCGCTGCGGACAGGCGTAGTTCACCGTCATGTAGCGACGCTCGCCGTCCTTGCGGATGATCACCGTCTCGAACTGGCCGACGTTGCCGGACAGTGCGCGGCGGAACTCGATGATCGCGCGCGGCAGCGCCTCGATCGCGAGGAGAGGACCGAAGAACCTGCCGATGAGCTCCTCGCGGGTGTAGCCGGAGAGCGCCTCGCCCGCGTCGTTCACCGTGGTGAAGCGGCCGAGCGAGTCGAAGGTCATGATCGCGTCGCTCGCTCCCTCGAAGAGGTGGCGGTAGCGCGCCTCGGAGCGCGTCAGCTCCTCGACGGCGCGCCGCTCGTCGGTCACGTCGCGCAGGGAGACGGTGGTGCCGCTCGCGATCGGATCGTCGTCGCTGACGCGGAAGGGACCGGTCGACACCGCGACGGTGCGCGAGTCGTTGCGGCCGCGCGAAACCCGCGCGTCGTAGCGGCGCGACTGCCCGCCGATCGAGCCCTCGATGTCGGTGCGATCGGCGTCGATCAGGTCATCGAGCTGTGTACCGACGAGCTTTTCGAGTGGGCGGCCGAACAGCTCGCACGCGGCGACGTTCGCCTTGAGGACGCGGCCGTCGGGGCCGAGGGCGAGCAGTGCGTCAGGGGATTGTGCGCCGAGATCCGCCGCAGCGGCGAGCGGCGGAGTGATGGGCGTGCTGCCACGCGCTGTGCGAAGCAGGTCGAACGGCTTCATCCCTTCTTCGTGACGCGGCGACCGGTGTAGCGCGCGACCGGGAACCGCCGCGTCACGGTGTCCTGACAGATCATGCACGCCGCGAAGAGCCGCATCACGTCCTCCGCGCGCGCGGCGACGAGGCCGACGTCGGCGTTCGCCGCCTCGCTCCGGTTGAGCGCGATGCGCGACAGCTCGAGATGCTTCTCCTCGTCGGTGCGCGCAACAGACTTCTCCCCCGGAAGCTGGCCGTGCTCGCGCCACCACTGCGTGGTCTCGGGACCGAGATCGAGCTCGGGGTTTCCGACGACCGCCGGGAGGATCGTGGCCGAGACGACGCCCCAGATGACCATCTCGATCCCCGCTTGGCTGGCGAAGTGCTCCCAGTAGCCGATCTCGTCAGATC
>DATAIN010000206.1:0-5126 GCA_036262635.1 Gemmatimonadaceae bacterium
CCTCCGCGGTGTGCTGCCCGGTGATGCTGCCGGTCGACTGTTCGGGAACGGTGATCGTCATCAGATCCGTCGCGCGGGCGCGTGAGTCGCGCTCACTCCTTCATCAGCGAATCGAGCCAGGAGGGCGTCGGCTGCGACACGCGTGGCGGCGCCTGGTCTCCCTCGGTGTCGGGCGAGCCGATGGGCGGCCGGGTGAGCGCCGCCTCGGAGGCCTCGATCTCGGCGAGCTGCCGCTCGACGAGCACGCGCAGCTGCGCGAGGTAGGCCCGCCGCGCGCGCTCGAGACCCGCGAGCTGGTCGCGCAGATCGCGCAGCTCCCCCTTCATCGTCTCCTGCATCCGCTCGGCTTCGGCCCGCGCCTCGCGCAGGATCAGCTGCGCCTCGCGTTCCGCCTGCTCGCGGATCTCCGCGCGAAGCTGCTGCGCCGAGATGAGAGCGTCGTTGAGCGCCTTGTCGCGCTCCTTGAACGCGCGCAGCTGCTCGTTGAACCCCTTCGTCTTCGACTCGAGATCCTGATTGACGCGGGTCAGGCGCTCCAGCTCGTCGGCGACCTGCTGGCGAAACTCCTCGACCCGTGCCGGATCGTAGCCGCGCATCGAGCGCCCGAACTCGAAGCGGCGGACGTCGAGCGGCGTGAGATGAAAGGTCTCGTCGATCATGTTCCCCTCGCTCCGAACAGGACGGTCCCCAGGCGGACGATCGTCGCGCCCTCTTCCACCGCGATCTCGTAATCTCCCGACATGCCCATCGACAGCTCCCGCGCCGCATCCAGCCCCGCGCCGCGCAGTACATCGAGCGCCCGTCGCGCGCCGCCGAAGACGGTGCGCAGCGTCGGCTCCGCTGCGTCCAGTGGCGCCATCGTCATCACGCCCTCGACGTGCAGTCCGGGCAGCGAGGCGAAGTGCTCGGCGGCCGCTCCCAGCTCGTTCGGCGCGAATCCGCCCTTCGTCTCCTCGCCGGAAACGTTCACCTGCACGAGCACCGGAACCGGCCGGCCACGCGCGCTTCCCACCGAGCTCACCGCTTCGGCGAGCCTCACACTGTCGATCGAATGCACCAGCGCGAAGCGATCGGTCGACTTCGCCTTGTTCCGCTGCAGATGGCCGATCAGGTGCCAGCGAACGGGGACGGCCGCCGCCTCCATCTTCGGCAGCGCCTCCTGCACCTTGTTCTCGCCAACGTCCGTCACTCCCAGCGCATGGACCGCCCGCACCGCCTCCGGCCCATGCGTCTTCGTCACCGCGACGAGGGTGACCTTCTGACCCGGTCCTCGCTTCGCCGCTTCCGCGATCCGGCCCCGGACCTCGGCGAGGTTGTCGGCCAGCGCTGGAAATGGCATAACACGCTAAATTACCGAGCGTTACAGGACTGGGCAAGTGAATCGGACGCAACCCGGACCGTACCGGTTCCGAGATGGACGGCGCCGCAGCGGAGCGGCCGCAGCATCGTCCGCACGGTCGCGTCGGTGAAGCGCGTCGGGGGCCGCGCGTCGAGAAATCGCGCCACACGAGTCGAGTCCGCGTAGCCACAGGCGGCTCGCGGCTCGATCCAGGCGAGCCCGCAATGCACCCATTTCCCGCCCGCCGCCTCGCGGACGTCGGCCGGCACGGTGACCGCGAACGCCACGCCGCGACCGCGCTCGCGCGCACCCCGCGCCACGGCGGCGACCATCGACCGCTCCGGGCGCGCGGGCCCGGGATCGATTCCAGCCCGGCGCACCAGCTCGCGGCGCATCCATTCCGCGCCGAGAAGGGGGCTCGTGACGACGAGCACGTCACGCCGAACTCCCCGCGCCTGTTGCGCCTCCCAGAGCGGATAGCTGTCGTTGTCACCCCAGACGATGAGAACCGCGTCGCGCGGTGCGCTGCCGAGCATCGCGTCGGCGAGCATCGCCGCGGCGGAGGCATCGGGCTCGCGCCGGCGGTTCATCGCACGCCAGTTGAGCAGCGCGGGAAGCAGCGCGATCGCGAGGCCGACCACCGTCGCTCGGCGCCCCGCAACGAACGAGCGCGCGACCGAGATCGCGCCGAGCCCGGCCCACAGTCCCCAGCCCCAGAACGCGAGCGCGAAGAAGTAGTCGCGCTCCCGCGCCTCGTGCGGCGCACTGTCGGGGAGGATCCCCCAGCCGATCGACGGGCCAGCCTTGAGGTTGAGGTACGCGAGCACGCCGAGGGAGGCGCACAGCATGAGCACGACCATCGCGCGGAAGCCCGCGCGATCGAGCCGCCGGTGAGCGCGCGCGCCGCTCACGCCTAACGCGACGAAGCCGAGCGAGAGCAGCAGGCGAAGGATGCTCGGCGTCGACTCCGGGGCGAGTCCGAGCGCGACCTGCCAGTCCGCATACTGGAAGAAGTTGGCGAGCTGCAGCCACGCCGGCGCCTGACGCGGCCACGGCGCCGCGACGTCGTACTGCTTGCGTGCGATGACGTCGGCGAGCACCGCGAGCGAAGCGGGGTTCCCCTGATTCACCGCCGGGTCGAAGCGGGCGCGAATGAGCATGATGACGAGCGGCGACGCGCCGGCGAGCACGGCGAGCAGCGTCGCGAGCGCCGCGCGACCGGTCACCGCCGGCAGCGCGAGGAGCAGCGCGAGCGCGAGGAACGCGACGAGCCAGCGCCCGGTCGCGAGTCCAGCGCTGGCGACGAATGCAAGCGCGAGAGGCGATGCGGCGAGCCATCGCTCGCGCGCGGGCGCGTCGGGCGCATCGGTCGCGGCGAACGCCGCGGCGGGTCCGGCGACGAGCGCGCTCGCGTGCAACGGGGCGGCGAGCGCGAAGAGGTAGGCGAGCAATGTGCGCCAGCGTCGCCTCGTCGCACCGTTCGCTGTCGCGAGGCCGACATCGACTTCTCGCGCGCGAAGACCGACGGCGAGCATGAGCGCCGAGAGCAGCAGCGCGACCGAGTAGACTTCGGCTTCGGTCGCGTCGAGCCAGACCGACGACATGCATCCGCCGCACACTCCCGCCGCCACGCCGGCGAGCGTCGAGCGGCACCGCCGGGCGAGGAGCCCCGCGGCGATCGCGCACGCCGCCGCGGTGCAGACCGCGGAAAGCAGATTGACGGCGAGCGCCGCTGGGACGAAGCCCAGGGCCACCCGCCACGCGCGGCCGAGGGTCACGTAGAGCGGCGTGCCCGGCGGATGCGGAACGCCGAACGACTCGATCGCGGCGATGAACTCCCCGGCGTCCCAGAAGGTGACGCGCGGCGCCAGCGTCGCGGCGTAGAGGAGGAGCAGTGCCGCGAAGACGATCGCCGCGGCTCGCCTGCCGCTGTCGCGGGGCGCCACCGCGGCGGCGTCGCTCAAGCCGTCTCGATCTGGCGGATCTCCGCGCTCGACCGCGCGGGGCGGCGCGTCAGCAGCTCGCGTACGCGCGTGGCGCTGAGCTCACGCATGAGCGATCCGGCGTTCGCCATCGAGATGATTCCCGTCTCCTCGGAGACGACGAGGACGAGCGCATCGGTTTCCTCGCTCAGGCCGAGCGCGGCACGATGACGAGTTCCGAGCGAGCGATCGGAGAGCGTCGCCTGCGAGAGCGGCAGGATGCACCCCGCGCCGATGATCGTGTCCCCGCTGATGATCACCGCGCCGTCGTGCAGCGGCGAGTACGGGGTGAAGATCGTCGTCAGCAGATCGGCGGAGACCTTGGCATCCATCGGGCTGCCGCTCTCGAGATACTCGCCGAGCGAGACCTCGCGCTCGAGCGCGATGATCGCGCCGGTGCCGCTGCGCTGCAGACGCTCGAGCGCGTCCGCGATCGCTTCGGCGACCTCGGTGTCGTGCAGGTGATGGAAGAGCCGCGACACGGGCGCCTGACCGAGATGCGCCAGCGCCGCGCGCAGCTCGGGCTGGAAGATCACCACCGCCGCGAACGCGCCATAGGTGAAGATGAGGCCCAGGAGGTAGGTGATCATCGTCAGCTTGAGCACCAGCGCCAGCGCGTACGCGAAGACGAGCAGCACGATCCCGATGAGGATCTGCGCCGCTCTCGTCCCGTGGAAGAGGAGCATCACGCGATAGAGCGCGAACGCGACGATCGCGACCTCGATCGCGTCGCGCCAGTCGGGGCGCAGGAGGCGGAGATGCTCAAGGAACGTCATTCGGCGGAAAGTATACTCCGTTCGCGACTACGCGGCCATGACTCATGAGTCAGGGTGCGGCCACGGCCACGAGTCTTGCGTCAGGGACAGAAGTCATACGTGAGGAGTCAGGGTGAACTGCGGCTGAACTGCGGCTCACTGCAGTCAACGCCGTTCACCCTGACGCATGACCCCCTGCCTTCTGCCCCTGACGCAAGCCTCATGGCAGTGGCTGTTTCTCTCAACCTCCAGCGATCACCGCCCACGCGACATCCAGCGCCTGTCTCGTCTCCGCGACGTCGTGCACTCGAAAGATCCGCGCGCCGAGCATCAGCCCCGCGACGTTCGCGCCCACCGTGCCGTGCACGCGCGCAGCGGGGTCCTGCACGCGGGTGATCTCGCCGATGAAGCGCTTGCGCGAAGCGCCGAGCAGGATCGGGTGGCCGAGCTCTGCGAGGCGCGGGATGCCGGCGATCGCGGCCAGGGAGTGCTCCGCGCGCTTCGCGAAGCCGACGCCCGGGTCGAGGACGATCGCGTCGTGCTCGATCCCCGCGGCGAGGGCGACGTCGAGGGAGGTGCGCAGCTCGTGGAGGATCGCGTCGACGACGCCGTCGTATTGCGCGAGCTCGAAGGTCGCCATGTTCGAGACCCCGCCGCGCGAGTGCATGAGAACGACGCCGCAGCGCGCGCTCGCGCAGAGCTGGGCCATCGACTGATCGAGCCGGAAGCCGGAGACGTCGTTCACGATGTGCGCGCCCGCGTCGAGCGCGGCGCGGGCGACCTCCGCCTTCACCGTGTCCACCGAGAGCGTCGCCTCTGGAAATCGCCGCGCGAGCTCGGCGATCACCGGCACGACGCGGCGCCGCTCGTCGCTCGCCGACACCGGCTGCGCGCCCTGCGGTCGCGTCGACTCGCCGCCGACGTCGATGATGTCCGCGCCCTCGGCGAGCATCCGCTCCGACTGCTCGATCGCGCGCGCGGGATCGTCGAAGCGCCCCCCGTCGCTGAAGCTGTCGGGGGTGACGTTGAGGATTCCCATCACGAGCGGAC
>DATAIN010000207.1:0-2078 GCA_036262635.1 Gemmatimonadaceae bacterium
GCGGCGAACCTTCCCGACGCGGATCTTCTCTATACGGGCGTGGGCGGCGACCGACTCGCGTACATGCTCCACCATCGCGGCTGTACACACACCTTCGTCCTCGCGTTGCTCGGCGGTGTGGTGATGTGGGGTATCGCGGCACTCGCGCTGCGCCGGCGCGCCGGACAGGCGCACGATCGTGACGACGCGCACTGGCTGCTCGCGCTCCTGCTCGTCAGCACGACGAGCCACATCATGCTCGACTGGACGAACAGCTACGGCGTGCATCCCTTCTGGCCGCTCGACGACCGCTGGTTCTACGGCGACGCGGTGTTCATCGTCGAGCCTTGGTTGTGGGTGGCGGCGGTCCCGGCGCTCGTCGCGGCGACGACGAGCCGCATCGCGCGCGCGCTGCTGTCGCTCGTCCTCGTGAGTGGGGTCGCGCTCGCCTGGCGCGTCTCGCTCGCGTCCGCGGGCGCCGCCGCCGCGCTCACCATCGGTGCGCTGCTCTCGGTGCTCTTCGCCTGGCGTCTGCGTCCGGGCGCGCGCATCGCGACGGCGATGACGGCGTGGGTCGCGGTCACGCTCGTGATGGCTGCCGGCTCCGCGCTCGCGCGCCGGCATGTGATGCGGGCCGTCGCCGCCGTCGATCCGGCGATCGAGCTGGTCGACGTCGTCGTCAGCCCGCTCCCGGCGAACGCGGTGTGCTTCTCCGTGATCACCGTCGAGCGCCTGGGTGCGACCTATCGCGTGGTGACGGCGCGCGCGAGCAGCGCACCCTCGATCGCCGATGCCGCGCGCTGCCCGGCGCGCGGCGGTTCGGGCGGATTGCTCCGCGCTTCGGCGCGGCACTCGACGCGTGCCGTGCGATGGGACGCCGAGTGGAGGGCGCCGGTCGCCGAGCTGGCGACGCTCGCCCGCGAGAGCTGTCCCGCGCTCGCCGCGCTGCGCTTCATCCGCGCCCCCGCCTGGCGCGCCGTGGGCGACTCGGCGGTGATGATCGGCGACGTGCGCTACGGAAGCGGCTCGGGGAGCGGCTTCTCCGACGTGCGCGTCCCGCGCCATTCACCCCATTGCCCCGACGCGGTGCCCCCCTGGGTCCCGCCGCGCGCCGCGCTCCTCGGGCTTCGTTAGGCGCGAGGCGGCGCCGTGAACCGACGCGAGACGCGCTCGTAGGCGTGGGCGAACGCGAGCACGCGCGCGTCGTCCCCCGGCAGGCCGACCACCGAGAGGTTGAGCGCCGGCATCCCGTCGGCACCCATGCCGGCAGGGACGGACACCTCCGGCAGCCCGAGCCAGTTCCCGTAGCCTAACGGCGTGCGAATGTCCGGCCACGGATCGACCGCGCGTGGCGCGTTGAAGGGCATCGTCGGGTACACCATCGCCGCGACGCCCGCCGCGCGCACCGAAGCCGCGAGCGCCGCGACCACCTCGGCGCGCGAGCGGGCGAAGGATCGGCCCGCGGCATCGTCCGCGATCGACCGGCCGAGCAGCGGCTCGCATTCCTCGAAGGTCGGCGGGAGGACGTCGTAGAACGCGCGATATGCCGGGTAGCCGCGGCGCATCGCCGCGCGCGGGTCATCGCTGCGCCCGGCGAAGTACGCGAGCAGCGCGTTGGCCGTAATTCCCGGCGCGCGCGCGTCCACGGCGACGTCGCCCCGCGCCCGAGCCGCGGCCGCGAACTGATCGCGGAAGTTCTCGCGGGTGACCGCCGCCGCGAAGATCTCGACGGTCGCGCCCGCGGCGCGCAGGTCGCTCACCGCGCGCTCCCAGGTCGCGAGCGCCTCGGCGCTCATCTGGGCGCGCGGGACGTGCGACTCGACGATCCCCAGTCGCACGCCGGCGAGGGCGTCGTCGCGGAGCCCGGCGAGTGGACGAGCAGTCCAACCGTCGCTGCGGGAGAACGCGTCCGTCGCATCGGCGCCGGCGATCGCGGCGAGCAGGAGTGCCGCGTCGGCGACGGTGCGCGCCAGCGGGCCATGCGTATCGAGCCAGGGCCAGGTCGGGATCACTCCCGTCCGGGGGACGAGCCCGAAGCTCGGCTTCATCCCGACGACGCCCGTGAACTGCGCGGGGATGCGGTTCGAGCCGCCGTCGTC
>DATAIN010000208.1:0-2006 GCA_036262635.1 Gemmatimonadaceae bacterium
GTGCTCGAACTCCTCCCACGTGAGCTTCGCGGGCTTGTTGAGCACTTCCTCGCGGATACCGATCTTGCCGACGTCGTGCAGCCGGCCGGCGAGGCGGACGTTCTCGACGGTGTCCTCGTCGAGCCCCATCGATTCGGCGAGCGAGGCCCCGAGCTCGGCGACGCGCTGCGAGTGGCCGCGAAGGTAGATGTCCTTCGCCTCCATCGCGTTGATGAGGGTCTCGGCGACGTTGACGGTGAGGCCGCGCAGCGCGGCCTTCTCCTTCTCGAGCTCGTCGGTGCGGAGCGCGACTTCCTCGCGGATCATCCGCTCGACGTTGCGCTGCTCGATGCGCAGCTCGCGCTTGTGCAGCGCGCGCTCGACGGCCTGGTTCAGGTCCTCGAGCTCGATCGGCTTCATGAGGTAGTCCATCGCGCCGTGCGAGAGCGCCTCGGTCGCGGTGGGCGCGTCGTTCACGGCGGTGAGCATCATGATCGCGAGCTCGCCATCGCCGCGGGATGCCTGCGAGACGACCTCGATGCCGGACATGCCGGGCATGCGGACGTCGCAGAGCATCAGCATGTAGCGCTCGCGCGCGAGCATCTCCAGCGCGTTAGGCCCGCAATCCGCCGTCATCACCTCGTAGCCCCGCGAGCGCAGGAACTTGCCGAGGGCGAGACGAATCGCTTCCTCGTCGTCGACGATGAGGATGCGCTTCGCTCCCTGCTCGCCGATCGCGCGCATCGAGCGCGTCGGGCGGGTGGACAGGGTGGGGGAGGAGTCGATCATGGCGTCGGTGGGAATGGGATCGGCGTACGACACGTGACGCGCGGACACCAGGCTGGGGCCGCGCCGATCCCTGCTGCTTAGAGGACGCGTCATGTTCGCGCCCTGTCACGCCCGATCCGCCATGCATCGCACCGGGTGCGATTACGATTCTTTCAGATTATGAATCGCTCATCGAGCGCATCGCGCTCGCGTCAGGGCGCGGCGCGCCCGCGCGCCTGCTCGACCGCGCGGGCGATGTCGTTGGCGTGCTGCCCGTACTCGGGGAGCGACTGCTTCTGCTCCGCGGGGAGCGCGGCGAGCAGCCGGCGGTCATAACCGCGCGCGACGCCCTCGTCGCCGCGCATTCGCGCGCCCTGCGCGGCGAGCACGAGACCGAGCAGGTGCGTCGGCCGCTGCTGGAGGATGGAGTCGGCCTGCGCGCTCGCCAGGGTCGCGACGCCGGTGACCGCGCCGATGCGCCCGAGATGATAGCGATCGTCGAGCGACTTGTTCGGCAGGCGCTGGTACGCTTCGACCGCCATTGGCGCGAGGAACTGCACGCGCGCGGTGTCACCCTGCTCGAAGAGCGTCATGACGCGATTGAAGAGACGCTCCGCCTGCTCCTCGGGGGTGAGGTTGGAGATGTCGGGCGCGCGGACCGGCGACTGCTCGGCTGTGGCGCCGGCGTCGCCCATCGCGCCGGCCTCGGCGCCGGCGGCGGTCTGCTCGGTCGCGGGGCGCGAGCGCGCGAAGCGCTGGCCGGCGATGAGCGCGACGAGGGCGAGCAACGCGATCGCGGCGACGGCCCAGGGCATGGCGCCGGCGAGGCCGCGCTCACCGACGGGGCGGGGCGCCCGCTCGCCGACAGGGGTGCCGCAGCGATGACAGAACTTCGCGCCGGGGGAGAGCTCGGCGTGGCAGCTCACGCAGGTGGCGCCGCCGAGGGGGGTGCCGCACTCGGCGCAAAAGCGCCCCGTCGCGGCAGCGCCGCAGGCGGGGCAGGTGGTGGTGGGGGCCATGCGGGAAAGATAGCCGCTGGCCGTGCGGCGTGGGCTGTTGGCCGTTAGCCATTAGCCATTAGCGTCGAGAGACGGCGGACCGCACTGCGGTTGCGCCGTCTCCAACTGCTAACGGCTAATGGCTAACAGCCGCCGTTCAGTTCTGGTGCTTCCCGCCCGGCTCCGAGATGCGCTCGACGGTGTCCTCGGCCTTGCGGTCGCTGGAGGCCTTGCGGACGACGTCCGCCTGCGAGACGATGC
>DATAIN010000209.1:0-10631 GCA_036262635.1 Gemmatimonadaceae bacterium
ACTCGAGCGTGCGCAGGAAGAGTCGCGTCCGCATCTCCCAGCGGACCACGTTCGCCCACTGGTTCATGAGCACGGGCAGGTCGCGGTAGCTCTGCACCCACTTCGCGAACATCGAGTAGATGATCGTCTCGCTGGTGGGGCGGACGATCAGCGGCTCCTCGAGCTCCTTCCCGCCCCCGTGGGTGACCACCGCGGTCTCGGGGGCAAAGCCCTCGACGTGCTCCGCCTCCTTGTGCAGGAAGCTCTGGGGAATGAACAGCGGGAAGTAGGCGTTCTTGTGGCCCGTCTCCTTGAACATCCCGTCGAGAGTCTGCTGCATCCGCTCCCAGATGCCGTATCCATTCGGGCGGATGACCATGCAGCCGCGCACGGGCGCGTAGTCCGCGAGCTCGGCGCGCAGCACCAGCTCGTTGTACCAGGCGCTGAAGTCCTCGGCGCGGGTGGTCAGCTTCTTCTCGTCAGCCATGTCCTCGTTCCTGAATCATCACCGTTCGCGGCGATCCGTCGCGAGCGCGCGCACCACCGCGTCGGCGTCCGCGTACCTCGCCTGCTCGCCGGAGTCGAGATCGCGGATGGTGTACTCCGTGCCGCCGACCACCTCCGTCGCGAGCGGGACGACGACGGCGCGCTTCGCGCCCGCGGTCGCCGCCGCCTTGAACTGCTTCGCGATCTGCTGCGGCCGCAGCGAGTACTCCACGGCCAGTCCTTCCCGGCGCAGCGCGGCGGCGAGCGACATCACCCGCTGCATATCGACCGTCCGCTCGCCGCCCGCGACCCACACGTCGATCGGCTTCGCTGCGGCCTTCATCAGCCCGCGGGCGCGCAGCAGCTCGCCGAGCACCACGTCGCCCATCCCGAAGCCTAACGCCGGCAGGCTCGTGCCGCCGAGCGACTCGAGCAGGGTGTCGTACCGCCCGCCGCCGGCGATGGCCCGGAACTCGCCCTTCGCGTCGAACAGCTCGAAGACGATTCCCGTATAGTAGGCGAGGCCGCGCACGATCGTGAGATCGAGCTGCACGTACTCGCCGACGCCGAGCCGCTGCGCGAAGTCGAGGTAGAGCTCCATCTCGGCGATCCGCTCCTCGCATCGCTTCGACACCTCGCCGAGCGCCACGCGAAGCTCCGCCGGCGTCCGGACGCGCAGCAGATCGAACAGCCGTCCCACCGCCATCGGCCCAACTCCGGCGGCGGCGAGCTTCTCCTCGGACACCGCGCGCGGCGTCCGCTCGATCTTGTCGATCACCGCGAACACCGCGTCGTGCGAATCCTCGTCGGCGCCGATCGCGCTCAGCACCTCGCGGAGGAGCCGGCGGTCGGAGACGCGCGCCCTGACGTCGGCCGGCCCGAGGCCGAAGCTCCGCATCATGTCGAGCGCAGCGGCGATGAGCTCCGCGTCAGCCGCCACCGACGGCTCGCCGAAGATGTCGACGTTGAGCTGATAATGCTCGCGCAGCCGCCCCTTCTGCTGGCGCTCGTATCTGAACAGCTGGGGGATCGAGAACCAGCGCACCGGCTTTCGCAGCGCGTTCGCGCGCGCGCCGACCATCCGCGCGACCGTCGGGGTCATCTCGGGACGAAGCGCGACCGCGCGCCCACCCTTGTCCTCGAAGTTGTAGAGCTGCCCGACGATCTCCTCGCCGCTCTTCTTCGTGTACAGCTCGAGAGGCTCGAGCGGCGGCCCGTCGTACTCGACGAAGGCGTACCGCGACGCGACCTCGCGCCAGACGCCCATGATGTACGCGCGCTCGGCCAGCTCCTGCGGGTAGAAGTCTCGGAATCCGGGGAGAGCGCCTTGGGCCATTCAGCGCAATCTACCCGGCGAGCGGATCGACCTGCAAGCGCGCCATCGCGTCTCCCACGGTGTGAAAAGAGCCGGTGATGACGCGCGTCCCCGCGTCGCGGGCCGCTTCCTCCAGCGCACGGTCGAAGTCGCGGACGACCGTCGCCTGCCATCCATGCTCGCGCGCGAAGGCCAGCGCCGCCTCGGGATCCCAGAGGCGAGCGGGGGGTGCCGTCGGCGCCGTGGTCAGGACGAAACGGTCCGAGACCGCCGCCAGCTCGCGCATGATCCCCCGCCAATCCTTGTCGGACAGCACCGCGAGCGCAGTCACGACGGGACGCGCGGGCGTGCTCTCGCGCAGGGTGTGAGCGAGCACCGCGGCCCCCGCCGGATTGTGCGCGACGTCGAAGATCGTCGTCGCCACTCGCTGGTAGCGTCCGGGAAGCCGCACCTGGGCGAGCCCGCGTTGCAGCTCGGCGCGGGTCGGCGCCCACGCCGGTCCCGCCGCGTGGAGGGCCGCGATGGCCACGGCCGTGTTCTGCGCCTGATGCTCGCCGAGGAGAGGCGTCGACAGCCGCTCGACCGCGCCGCCTCGCTCGAGGGTGAACGACGTCGCCGAGGGGGAGACGCGCACATCGGCGAGGCGCCAGTCCCGTCCGCCGCGGTGAACCGCCAGCGCTCCGCGAGCGATCGCCTGCGTCGCGAGCAGCTCCGCGATCTCGGCGTCACCCTCGCCGACCACCGCCGGAGCGCCGGGCTTGAAGATCCCCGCCTTCTCGATCGCGATCTTCGCCAGCGTGTCGCCGAGGAGGTCGGTGTGATCGAGCCCGATCGACGTGACGATCGCGGCGAGCGGCCGCGCGACTACGTTCGTAGAATCGAGGCGGCCCCCCAGGCCGGTCTCGACGACGGCGACGTCGACGGCGGCGTGGTCGAAGTGCGCGAAGGCGAGCGCAGTCGTCGCCTCGAAGAAGGTGGCCTCGAGGCGCTCGATGAGCCGCTGCTGCTCCCTCAGCCACCGCGTGACCTCCACCTCCCCGATCGGCTGGCCATCGACGAGAATGCGCTCGCGGAAGTCGACGAGGTGCGGCGAGGTATAGCGCCCGACGCGGAGTCCTTTGGCGCGGAGGATGGCGTCGAGCGTGGCGCAGACGCTCCCCTTTCCATTCGTCCCGGCCACGTGGAAGACGCGAAGCCGCCGGTGAGGAGCCCCGACGGCTTCGAGAATCGCTTCCGTGCGCTCGAGGCCGGGCTTGACCCCGCCCGCGGTGCGCGCGAAGAGCGCGTCGACCGCGGCTCGGTACTCGCTCAGGGCGATGTCCACCCCGTCGCCGCCGGCTTGCCGGTCATGTGGCGGAGGAGCTGTCCCACGGTGCTCTTCAGGTCCTTGCGATGCACGACGGCATCGAGCATCCCGTGATCGAGCAGGAACTCCGCAGTCTGGAAGCCTTCGGGCAGGTCCTGGCCGAGCGTCTGCTTGATGACGCGCGGCCCCGCGAAGCCGATCACCGCCCCCGGCTCCGCGAGGATCGCGTCGCCGAGCATCGCGTAGCTCGCGCTCACGCCCCCGGTCGTCGGATTCGTGAGGATCGAGATGTACGGAATCCCGCGCTCGCCGAGCATCGAGAGCATCGCGGAGGTCTTCGCCATCTGCATGAGGGAGAGCACTCCCTCCTGCATGCGCGCGCCGCCGGAGGCGCTGATGACCACGAGCGGATACTTCCGCTCGAGCGACCGCTGGCCGAGCCGCGCGATCTTCTCGCCGACGACGGACCCCATCGAGCCGCCCATGAAGGCGAAGTCCATCACCCCGACGTTGAGCGGCGCGCCGGCCAGCATCCCGGTCGCCGTTATGATCGCGTCACCCTCCCCCGCGTTGGTGGTCGCCTTCTTGAGGCGTCCGGGATACTCCGGGAAGCCGAGGGGATCGGTGGAGCGAAGATCGACCTCGGTCTCCTCGACGGTTCCTTCGTCGAAGAGGATGTTGAGGTACTCGTTGGCCCGGATGCGCCGGTGATAGTCGCACGACGGGCACACATTGAGGTTCCGCACGAACTTCTCGCGGAGATCGGTGTGCCCGCATGCCTCGCACTTCTCCCACGCGTCAGGCGGGATCTCGAGGCGCTCGCGCCGCGGCTGCCGCGGCTTCTTCTCCTTCTTGAACCAGGCCATCTCAAAAAGATGACGCGGTGGGGGTATCAGAGCAAGGCGCGGGAGGGATGATGCGGGGTCACGGGAACCAGCGATGCGGGGGGGCGGCGCGCCTTTGGCGCGGCCGCGAGACGGCGATACGGGATGCGGGATACGGGAACAGCCATGATGCGGGATGGGGCCGAGCGCGGCGCCGCAGGCGGCCCGCGCTCGGCCAGTCCCGTATCATCGCGGTTTCTCGCATCCGCGCATCTCGTATCGCGGTCTCGCGGCCACGCGCTCCGCGCGTGCCGCCCCCCCGCATCGCTCCTTCCCGACGCCCCGCATCAAACCGCGAAGTCCGTCCGCCCTCCGCGCCCTTCACTCGCGATGCGCATCAGCACTCCCACCGACAGCCAGCTCGCGAGCATGAAGGAGCCGCCGTAGCTGAAGAAGGGGAGCGGGATGCCGGTGATCGGCATGAGACTCAGCGTCATGCCGACGTTGATCAGCATGTGCACGAACCAGCTCGCCGCGAGGCCGATCGCGATCAGGCTGCTGAAGGAGTCGTTCGCGCGCGCGGCGATGCGGATCGTGCGCATGAGAAGCAGAAGGAAGAGCGACAGCGCGAGCGTCACGCCGACGAAGCCGAGCTCCTCGCCGACGACCGAGAAGATGAAGTCGGTGTGCTGCGCGGGGAGGAACGCGAGACGCTTCTGCGTGCCGAGCGTGTAGCCCTTTCCGAACCATCCACCGGAGCCGATGGCGACGATCGACTGGATGACGTGATAGCCCGAGCCGCGCGCGTCGGCGGCGGGGTCGAGATAGGTGAGCAGGCGGCGCTGCTGGTAGGGCTGGAGCCGGTCCCAGAGGATCGGCGCGAGCACCCCCATCACGAAGTTCGCGACGACGAGGATGATTCCCTCGCCGAGGTAGGGGCGGTAGCGGTAGACGAGCCCGATGAGCAGCACGAACCAGGCTCCCCATACCCACACGTTCACCGCGCCGATGAGGCTCACCACCGGGCTCGCGATGAGCAGCAGGAGCGGCCAGGATACGCCCGCCCAGAACAGCATCCCGAAGAAGATCCCGATGAACGCGAGGCCGGTGCCGAGGTCGGGCTGCAGCATGATCATCAGCCACGGCACCCCGACGACGAGCGCCGCGGGCCAGAGCTCGGCGAGCGTCTTCGGCGGATCCTTCTTCGCGCTCAGCACGCGGGCCAGCATCAGCACCACCGTCACCTTCGCGAGCTCCGACGGCTGGCCGATGCGATGACTGCCGATGCAGATCCAGCTCTTGGTGCTCGCCGCGGTGCCCGCGCCGCAGCCGAAGCCGAGCAGCGTCGCGAGGAGGAGAATGATCGTCAGCGCGTAGAGCGGAAGCGTCACCCAGTCGAGCATGCGCACCGACGCGCGGCTCACCGCGATCGCGACCCCGATCGCGAGAACGATCCAGACGATCTGCGCGCGCCACGCGTGCGTCGCCACCGTCGGGACGTCCGTCTGCCCCGCCGAGTACACGATCGACAGGCCGTAGAGCGAGAGTGCGAGAGCGATCCCGAAGAGCGGCAGATCGCCGATGAAGCGGCGCATCTACTCTCCCTCCGTCTCGAGCAGCGTCGTCGGAACGACCTGCAGATACTCGGAGATGATCGACGATGCGATCCGCGCCGCGCGCGTCCCGTGACCGCCGAACTCCAGCATCACCGCGACCACGATCTTCGGGTTGTCCGCCGGCGCGAAGCCGACGAACCACGCATGGTGGTGCAGCGGATCCTGCGAGTTCTGCGCGGTGCCAGTCTTCCCCGCGAGGACGACGCCGCGAATCTGCGCGCTCGCCGCGGTACCGCCCGCGCCGACGACGCCGGCGAGCGCGGTGCGCAGGCCGAGCATCTGCTCGGGGGTCAGGGTGAAGAGCTTCTGCCGCTTCGGCGTCCCCTTCGCGATCATCGGCTGCGCGGCGGAGCCGTCGGTCGCGAGCGCCGTGTAGAAGCGCGCCATGTTGACGACCGTCTGGCTGTTCTCACCCTGGCCGATGGCGAGGCTCAGGGTCGCCGCGCGCGTCCAGCCGCGTGGACCATAACGCTCGTCGTAATATCGGATGCTGCTCGGGAAGATCGGCCGCGACTCGCTCGGCAGATCGATCCCGGTGCGCTCGCGGAACGAGAGCGAGACGCCGCCCGCGATGAGCCGCTCGAGCGTCATCTTCAGCCCGAGCTGATAGAAGTAGACGTCGCACGACTTCTCGATCGCCTGCTGCAGGTTCACGTTGCCGTGGCCGCGCGGTTCCCAGCAGCGGAAGTATCGGTTGAAGTACTGGTAGCCGCCCGTGCAGGGGACCGGCATGTGGTCGTTCATCGTCACGACGCCGCTCTCGAGGGCGACGGCGGCGGTGGCGAGCTTCCACGTCGAGCCGGGCGGATACGTACCCTGGATCGCCTTGTTGTAGAGCGGGCGTCGCGGGTCGGTGTTCAGCTCGCGCCAGTAGTCCACCGGGATCCCGCCGACGAAGCGGTTCGGGTTGTAGCTGGGCGCGCTGTACAGCGCGAGCACCCCCCCCGTCTGCGGATCGAGCGCGACGACACCGCCCTGCAGCGAGTCGCCGAACAGCTTCGCGGTGAATTCCTGCAACGGCAGATCGATGTTCGTCTGCAGCGGCTCCGCGGCGAGCGGCTCGATGTCCTGACGTGCGCCGGCTTCGCGCACGACACGACCGCGCGCGTCCACCTCGACGAAGCGCGTCCCCTCGCGGCCGCGGAGCTGCGACTCGTAGTAGCGCTCCAGTCCTCCCTTCCCCACCTGCTGTCCCGCCTTGTAGCCCTCGTACTGCGGCCGCTTCAGCTCGTCCTCGGTGACTTCGCCGGTGTAGCCGACGATCGACGCCACCGCGGTGCTGTCCGGGTAGAAGCGCTTCGGCGCGGCCTGGATGATGAGTCCGGGGAACTCGACGCGATGCTCCTCGAGCACCGAGACGACGTCGAACTTCGCGTCGCCGAGGATCACCGTCGGACGGTTGGGCGCGCGGCGGTAGCGTCGCACCGCGAGCTCGATCTCGCTCGGCGTGAGCTGGATCGTCCCGGCGAGCCGCTGCAGCGCCGCGCGCAGCGAATCCGACGACGGGCTGAGGATCGAGACCGAATAGCCGGGAACGTTCTCCGCGATGACACGCCCATTCCGGTCGAAGATGATCCCGCGCGGCGCGGGAAGCGGGACCTCGCGGAGGCGGTTCTCCTCGGACTGCAAGGCGTAGCGCTTCCGGTCGAGCACCTGCGTGCGGAAGAACGCCGCGACGAGGAACACCACGATCCCCCCCGCGATGAACGACGCGGTACGCGCGCGCCGGGCGACGTCGTTGGGATGGAAGCTCATACCTCTCCTGGCCGCGTCAGGCGGTCTGGGTGTCGAGCATCGGCCGCATGACGATCAGCACGAGGATCCCCGCGAGCGCGGTGACCATCGCCGTCAGCGGCGACCAGATCAGGAGCTGGAAGACGAGGTCGAGCCCGCGCACGCGTCGCTCGACGATGAGGAAGACGATGTCGAACAGCCACTTCCCGGCGAAGAAGAACGCCGCGTGGAGCACGAGGTTCTCCGCGAAGACGACGGCGCGCAGCCACGACGCCGCGAAGCCGACGACGCTCATCGCGAGCGCCGCCGAGCCGAAGGCGCCCACCGAGAGCGAGTCGGCGACGAGCCCCATCGCGAAGCCGAGCACCGCCGCCGCGCCGGGGCGGATCCGCACGCTCGAGAGGAGCAGCGCGATGACGAGGAAGTCGATCGACGTGCGCCAGCCGAGCACCGGGCGGAGCGTGTAGTGCAGCACCACCAGGATGAGGAAGGCGAGAATCGGCCGGAGGGAACGCCAGCTCATCGGGTGCTCAGCGCGGTGCGGGGGGTGTCACGGGAGGCGGCGCGACCGGACGAGCGGTGTCGCGCCGTGTGCTGTCGGTGCGAACCGGCGCCGGCCGGTTCGCCGAATCCGCGGCGGCGCGGCGAATCGAGTCGGCGCGGATGCTGTCGCGACGGGCCCGGCGAAGCGCGCGCGCCCGGGCCGCCGCGGCCACGCTGTCCGGATTTGTCACCGCGCCGGCCGCCGCGCTTCCCGGCACGGTCGCGTTAGGCGCCGTTCCGCTCGCGACGCGCGTCGTGTCGGTCGCCGGACGGGCCGCTGCGGCAGCGCGCGCCGCCGAGAGCGACTCGGCCGCGGCCGATGCCCGCGCGAGGCTGTCCGCCGCGGCCACGGTCGCGGCCCACACCGGCTCGACGCCGCCCGAGGCACGCTGCGGCTGGAGGATCATCACCGAGAGCACGTCCGGCGGGAGGACCGACGGGCGCAGGAGATACTTCCGCGCGTAGCCGTCGGAGCGGAGGGTGTCGATCACCGTGCCGATCGGAATTCCCTCCGGGTACACGCCACCGAGGCCGGAGCTGACGATCAGCGTTCCCTTCTTGATCTCGTTGCGCACCGGAACGCCGCGCAGCTCGAGCAGGTATCGATCGGCGCCGCTCCCCTGGTGCGCCTGCGCGATGCCGAAGGCGCTGCGATCGGCGGCGCGGGCGCTGACCCGGAAATCGGGATGCGTCCAGATGATCGCGATGCTCATCCGCGGGTCGACCGTCTGTACCATCCCGACGAGCCCCTCCGGCGCGACGACGGGGCTGAAGGCGCGCACCCCCGCGTTCGCGCCCGCCGACAGCGTCAGCGTGTACTCGTCGCCGACCGCCCCGCTGTGCAGCGCTTCAGCGGGGACGAACCCCCAGCGCAGCTTTCCCCCGAGGCCGAGCACGCGGCGCAGCCGCTCGTTCTCGCTCTCGAGCTGGACGACGCGCATCGCCTGCAGGGAGACGCTGTCCTGGACGCGCGTGCTCGATTCGTGGGCGAGCCAGGCGGCACGGCTCAGCTCCGCGTTGTGCTGCAGCCCGACGAGCGGCGCGACGATCGTGCGGCGCATCGTCGCCGCGATGGGCTCCCGCATCTTGTCGGGAAGTCCGTGCGCGACGATCGCGAGAAAGATGCAGGCCGCGAAGATCGCGGTGTCGAAGCGGCTGTCGAGCCGGCTCGCACGGGCCACGGCGAACTAGTCCTCGAGGACGGTGGCGTACTTCTCCTCGTCGTCGAGAATGCGGCCGGTCCCGCGCACCACGCACGTCAGCGGATCCTCGTCCACGTGGATCGGCAGCGAGGTCTCCTGGCTGAGCAGGAGGTCGAGCCCGCGGATCAGCGCGCCGCCGCCCGTCATCACGATGCCGCGATCGACGATGTCGCTCGCCAGCTCGGGGGGCGTGATCTCGAGCGCGCGCCTGACGGCGTCGACGATCTGCTGGATCGGCTCCTGGATCGCCTCGCGGATCTCGCTCGAGTGAACGCGCACCGTCTTCGGGATGCCGGAGACGAGGTCGCGTCCCTTGACCTCCATCTCGCGCTCCTCGCCGACCGGCGCCGCGCTCCCGATGCCGATCTTGATCTGCTCCGCCGTCGGCTCGCCGATGAGGAGGTTGTAGTTCTTGCGCATGAACTGCACGATCGCCGTATCCAGCTCGTCCCCGCCGATGCGGATCGAGGTGTCGCTGACGATTCCGCTCAGGGCGATGACGGCGATCTCGGTCGTCCCGCCGCCGATGTCGATCACCATGTTGCCCGTCGGCGTCTCGACCGGGAGGCCGACGCCGATCGCCGCTGCCATGGGCTCGGCGACCATGAACACTTCCTTCGCGCCGGCGCCCATCGCCGAGTCGCGCACCGCGCGCTTCTCCACCTCGGTGATCCCGGACGGGACGCACACGATGACGCGCGGCTTCACGCGGAAGAAGTGATTGTCGATGATCAGCTTCAGGAAGTAACGGAGCATCTTCTCCGTCACGTCGAAGTCGGCGATGACGCCGTCCTTCATCGGCCGCACCGCGATCACGCCTTCCGGCGTGCGGCCGAGCATGCGCTTCGCCTCGAGCCCGACGCCGAGGATCCGCTTGGTGTCGCGATCGATCGCGACCACCGAGGGCTCGTTGAGCACGATGCCCTCACCCTTCACGTAGACCAGCGTGTTCGCGGTGCCGAGATCGACGCCGATCGCGTTCGCGGGAAAGAGAGAGCCTCGCTTGAAGAGCGGCCAGCGCATCAAAATGCCTTGCTGTGGGGAGTGGTTCGGGGCGAAACCGGACGGAAAGCTAGTGTGTGTTGCATATGACGAGCAAGCCGTTGACTTGACACAACCTAGCTCGGCCCTGTAACCTCGCTCACATGCGTCGTCTCCCTCCCACGATCGCCGTCGTCGATCGGCAACTCTGCGACGAATGCGGGCTGTGCATGCCCCTCTGCCCGCCGACCGCGATCGAGATGCGCCGCGAAGGTCTCCTCGCCGACGCGGCGACCTGCACGGGATGCACGAAGTGCATCGCGCCCTGCCCCGTCGGCGCGCTCTCGATGGTCGCGAACCCGCTCCTCGCCGCCGCCGCACTTCCCGCATGACCGAGGAGCGCTGCGACGTCCTCGTCGTCGGGGGCGGACCCGCGGGACTCGTCGCCGCGCGCGAGTCCTGCGCCGCCGATCCGGGGCTCGACGTCCTCGTGCTCGAGCGCGACCGCGCCGTCGGCGCGCCCGTTCGCTGCGGCGAAGGCGTCGGCTCGAAGGGCGTCTCCGAGTTCCTCGACCCCGAGGGGGCGAACTGGATCGCGCGCCGCATCACGCGGGTGATCTTCTGGGCGCCTGACGGCACGGAAGT
>DATAIN010000210.1:0-3761 GCA_036262635.1 Gemmatimonadaceae bacterium
CGTCATGACGGCGACGCAGGGGCAGCAGCTCGGCTACGCGCTCGACAGCAAGTGGTACGGGATCCCCGAGTTCACGAGCTACATGCGCGACCGGCTGGCGAAGCTCACCCGCGACGACGTGAACGCGGCGATCAGGCGGCACCTTTCCGCGACCGACCTGAACGTCGTGATCATAACGAAGGACGCCGAGGGGCTGCGCGACAGGCTCGTCTCCGACGCCTTCTCGCCGATCAAGTACGACGCCGAGAAGCCGGCCGAGCTCCTCGAGGAGGACAAGGTCATCGGCGCGCGGAAGCTGAGCATCAGGCCGGAGAACATCCGCATCACGCCGGTGGAGGAGGTCTTCCGACAGTAAGGCCCCGCCGAAGCACCCAACCCCGGCCGTGGCAGACCGTCGCCACGGCCGGGGGTTTTTTTCGGGGGTGCGGAGGGCAAACAGATGTCGTAAATTCGCCGACCGCCCTGACGGCCGACGCCGGCACGTCGGGACTGACCTGGCCGCATCCGGTCCGCGTCCGGCTGCTTCCCCGCCTCACCTGACGTTCATGTCCTCCTCGATCCGCTCAGCTCGTGCGGCCTCCGGCGCCGCACGGCTCCTCGTGCTGCTTGCCGTGTCGGCGACACTCTCCTGCAAGGATTCGTCGTCGCCGACCGAGCAGGTGACCCCCACGGTCATCCAGATGGTCTCCGGCAACAACCAGGAGGCGATCATCGGATCGGAGCTGGCCAATCCGCTCATGGTCGAAGTGCTCGACGCGAAGGGGCGGCCCGTCGGCGGACAGCAGGTCTCGTGGGCGACGACGATGGGCGGCGGCGAGGTGAGCCCGACGTCGTCGGTGACCAACGCGTCGGGAACGGCGCGCGCGTTCCTCCGCGTCGGCAGCAGCGCCGGGGAGAACCGGGTCAGCGCGAGCCTCGGTACGCTCGCTCCCGTCGTCTTCAAGGCGACCGCACGCGCGCGCACGGTCGCCCAGGTCGTCATCGTCAGCGGTAACGGCCAGACCGGCGCCGCTGGCAGCCAGCTCGCCGATCCGATCGTCGTCCGCGCGGTCGATGGGCAGGGACAGGCGGTCGCGGGCGCGAGCGTCACCTTCTCCATCACCTCCGGTGGCGGCCAGCTCTCGGTGGTCCTCGCGACCACCGATGCGAACGGGCTCGCGAGCACGCGGTGGACGCTCGGCAGCGCGTCGGGCGCGCAGTCCATGTTCGCGGCGGCGGGAGCCGTCGGCGCGACGATCACCGCGACGGCGAGCGCCGTCGCGCCCTCCTCGCGCGTCCTGTCGATCGTCGACGGCGACAACCAGACCGCCACCGTCAGCACGACGCTCACGAAGCAGCTCGTGGTTCGCGTGGTCGACGGCAACGGCGCGCCCGTACCGGCAGCGTCGGTGTCGTTCACGGCCAGTGGTGGACAGCTGACGCCGTCCTCGGTGGCCACCGACGGGAACGGCGAGGCGCGCACCTCCTGGCGACTCGGCACCACTGCCGGCCAGCAGAATGCCTATGCGTCGGTGGCCGGCGCATCGGCGGTCACGTTCACCGCGACCGCGCAGCCGGGGGCGCCGACGCAGCTCGCCATCGTCGGCGGCAACTCGCAGGTCGGCTACGTCAGCCACGCCCTTCCGCTGCCGCTCGCGGTCGAAGTGCGCGACGCTTTCGGCAACGCAACGCCGGGAACCACCGTCACCTTCTCCGTGACCTCCGGAGGCGGCTCGGTGACGCCGACGACGCGCACCGCCGACGAAGGGGGTCGGGCCACGACGACCTGGACCCTTGGCAGCGTCGTCGGCGCGCAGGGCGCGGTCGCGACGGTGGCGGGGATCGGCAACGCGGTGTTCACCGCGACCGCAACACGTCCGCTGACGATGCTCACTCACCGCATCGTCGACGCCGAGTTCGACACGGTGACGAATCGCATCGTCAGCGTTTCGGCGGATCCATCGCGCCTCCACGTCGTGAACCCGGAGACCGGCGCGACCCAGTCGCTCGACCTTCCGCAGGTGCCGGCGACGGTGTCGGTGCAGCCCGACGGGAAGTACGCCGCCGTGGGGCACAACGGCTGGATCTCGTACGTGAACCTGACGACGCTCAAGGTCGAGCGCGTGTACTCGATCTCGATCGATGTCCTCGACGTGATCCTTCCGGGCAACGGGTACATCTACGCGTTCCCGCGGCGCGACCAGTGGACGTACGTATTCGCGATCCAGCTCTCGAACGGCGCCGAATCGCACAGTGCGGGCTACATCTACGCCGGGACCGTCGGCCGGCTGCACCCGTCAGGCAAGTACATCTATGGCGCGAACCGCGGACTCTCGCCGTCCGACTTCGAGAAGTACGACATCCGCGGCGGCACGCCGGCGTTCATGTACGACTCTCCCTATCACGGCGACTACGCCTTCAATGGCGACGTCTGGATCTCGGGCGACGGCCTGCGGCTCTTCGCGAAGAGCGGCAACGTCTTCCGCGCGTCGGAGGTTCGCGCCGACGACATGAAGTACGCCGGCAACCTCTCCGGGATGTCGGTGGTGCAGTGGGTGACGCACCCGTCCGGTTCGACGCGCGTGCTCGCTCTCCCCGGCAGCGACTGGCAGACGACCGCGGCCTCGGAGCTGCGCGTGTACGGCAGCGAGTTCCTGGCCTACCGCGGCAACATGCAGCTCCCGCGCTTCATTCTCGACGGGACGGGCAGCTTCAGGAGCGAGGGGCAGTTCGTCTTCACCAACTCGAGCGCGACCCGCGTCTATGTGCTCGTGCGGGCCGAGGGCTCGGCCGGACTGGCCAATGACTGGGGAATCGCATCGTACGACATGACGGAGCTTCCCTAGGATGAGACTCAGTGTCGGCGTCGCTCGCGCTGGCGCGTCGCTTCTTCTCGCGGCCTCGCTCGCGGGCTGCGGCGGCTGACGCTCGAGGGGGTCAGCGCGGTTTTCATTCGCTGACTGACGACCGTCAGGCAGTCGGGCGACGTGGGAAGCTCCTACGTCGCCCGACGTATGTTCGGTATGGGCAGACGCGGGCATCATTCTGCCAACCTTCACGGAGCTACTGATGCGTGCCCGCCTCGGCCTTCTCGCCATGTTCGCCATCGCCGCAGCGTGCGGCGGAGGGAGCGACAACCCCGCTGGACCCGACGTCGGCCACGTCGGCTCGTACACCCTCCAGAGCGTGAACGGACACTCGCTCCCCGTGGTGCTCTTCGAGGGCGAGAACAACAAGTTCGAGGTGGTCGCGGCGACGCTGACGCTGACCGCGAGCAACGCGGTCAAGCACGATGTCACCTTCCGCGTCACGATCGAGGGCGTCGTTCAGCCCCTCGCGCCCGTGAGCTGTCCCGGCACCTATCAGCGGAATGGAAGCACCATCGCCCTGGCGATGACGGCAACCTCCGGTTGTGAAGACGGGACCTTCAGCGCGACCTTCACGGGTGGCAACACGATCGACATCGAGGGGTCGATCTACCGGAAGTAGCGCGGCCGTGGAAGCTCGGGATGACGAAGGTGTCAGGCCGCGCCGAAGTTGTGCGCTCCCTTCGCCACGTGGCGTGCGCCTGACGGCGCGATGTCCGGCTGACGGTAGGGCCCGATCACCGCCGCGTAGCCATCGAAAGGCTCGACCAGCCTGTCGAGCAGGAGCGCGCTGCGCTCGAGCGCGTAGGCGTTGAGCTTCATCGTCGCCCGCACCGTCACAAAATACTCGTTCGGGTTCGAGGCCTCGCCGATCGCGAACCCCTCGCGGCTCAACGCCGCCAGCGCCCCCGCCGG
>DATAIN010000211.1:0-4517 GCA_036262635.1 Gemmatimonadaceae bacterium
GAGATGCTCGGCCGCGCCTTCGAGACGCTGATGGCCTCGCGCGAGCGTCGTGCGAGCGGCGCTTTCTACACGCCGCACCAGATCGTCGCCGAGGCGACGTCGGAGGCCCTCGCGTCGTATCTCGCGTCGCAGGGCCTCGACGACGACGCGGCGCGCACGCTCGTCAGGGGCGGCGACGTCGCCGCGGACGCCCGCACGCTCGCCGCTCCTGCACTCGACGCACTGCGACTCGTCGATCCCGCGTGCGGGTCGGGCGCGTTCCTCGTCCATGCGCTCGAGCGGGTGGCGGAGTTGCGGGCGCGCTGCGGAGCGCGCGGTGATACATCGACCCTTCGTCGCGCGGCGCTCGCCCGATCGATCTTCGGCGTGGACAGCAACCCGGCCGCGGTCTGGCTGTGCGAGCTGCGGCTCTGGCTGGCGGCGGTGATCGACGAAGAGCGCGACGATCCGCTCGAGGTGCCACCCCTTCCCAATCTCGACCACAACATCCGCGTCGGCGACTCGCTCGCGGGGATGGGATTCCACGACGCGCCCCGCGGCGGCGCCAGGAAGGTCGAGGCGCTCCGCCTCCGGTACGCGCGTGCGACGGGACGCCGCAAGCAGGTGCTCGGCGCTGAGCTCGACCGCATCCAGCGTTGCGCGGTGCTGCGCGAGCTCGACGCATCGATCGCGGCGGCGAACCATCAGCGCCGCGAGCGTGTCGTCGCCGGGCGTTCCCGCGACCTCTTCGGCGGCCGCGCGGGACCGGCGTCCCCTTCCACGGCCCTTCTTCGCGCCAGGGTGCGCGCGCTCCGCGACCTTCGCGAATCCGTACGGCGCGGTGCGGCGATGCCCTTCTCGTGGGGCGCGACATTTCCCGACGTCGCCACGCGCGGTGGGTTCGACGTCGCGATCGGCAATCCGCCGTGGGTGCGGCTGCACAACATCCCCGAGCGTTCACGCGAGCGGCTGCGCCGGGACTTCGAGGTCTTTCGCAACGCGTCGTGGGAGGCGGGCGCCGAAGGCGCCGGAGTGCGCCGCGGCTTCGCGGCGCAGATCGATCTCGCGGCGCTCTTCGTCGAGCGGGCGACGCAGCTTCTCCGCCCGGCGGGTACGCTGGCGCTGCTCCTTCCCGCCAAGCTCTGGCGATCCCTCGCCGGCGGAGGGGTTCGCCGCCTCCTCGTCCGTCGTGCACCGCCGCGGCTCATCGACGACTGGTCGGAATCGGCGGTCGCGTTCGACGCCGCGGTCTATCCGTCGCTGCTGGTCGCGCGCGTCAGCGATGGCGGGAGTGCCGTCGACTGCGCGCTCCGTCATCGTCACGAGTCGCTGCGGTGGTCCATTCCGCGCACGACACTGCCGCTCGACGACACCGACGGGAGCCCGTGGATCATCGCGCCCGGACGCGTGCGTGACGGCTTCGACCGGCTGCGGGCGCGCGGTGTCCCGCTCGCGGCGACGCCATTCGGCAGGCCGCGGCTCGGCATCAAATGCGGGTGCAACGACGCCTTCGTGGTCGCGGGCGACGTCGCGAATGTCGAGCGCGAGCGGCTGCGACCGATCGTGCGCGGCGAGACCCTCTCCCCATGGCGCCTGGGCCCGACGGAGCGGATCGTCTGGACGCACGACGACGATGGCGCGCCGCTCCACGAGCTGCCGCCGGGCGTGCTTCGGCATCTCACGCCTCACCGCCGCGCCCTCGCCGCACGCTCGGATGCGCGAGCCACGAGCCAGTGGTGGTCGCTCTTCCGCGTCGAAGGCGCCCTCCCCGGTGCGCCGCGCGTCGTCTGGGCCGACGTCGGCCGCGTTCCGCGCGCGGCGTGCATCGCGGCGGACGATCCCACGCTCGCGCTCAACAGCTGCTACGTCGCGCGTGCGCCGACGCCCGAGGACGCGCTGGCGCTCACGGCGCTCCTCAACTCGCCGCTGCTCGCGGCATGGCTGGCGCTCCTCGCCGAGCCCGCGCGGGGCGGCTACAGGCGCTTCCTCGGCTGGACGATGGCGCTGCTGCCGCTCCCTCGCGACTGGGTTCGCGCCCGCGCGCTGCTCGCGCCGCTCACGACGCGCGCGATGGAGGGAGACGTACCGCCAGCCGACCTACTGCTCGACGTGTCGGTCCGGGCTTTTCAGATGCGCGCCAGCGATCTCGCTCCGCTCGTGGAGTGGACGCATCGCTGATCGGCGCCGTGCGCGTGGTCCATGGCGATGACGCGCGCGCGGCGATCGCGGCGCTTCTCCTGTCCGGGGGCGACGAGCTCCCATCGCCCGGCGGAGTCACCCTCTGGCCGCGCCAGCGGATCGCGATCGCGCGCGTCGTTCGCTCGCTCGACGAGTTCGGCGGTGCGCTGCTCGCCGACGACGTCGGCAGCGGCAAGACCTTCGTCGCGCTCGCCGTCGCGCGACGTCACGCGCGACCAGTCGTGGTCGCGCCCGCGTCGCTGCGCGATGCCTGGCTGCGTGCCATGGCGCGAACCGGGATGTCGTTGCCATTCGTCTCGATCGAGTCGCTTTCACGGTCCCAGCCGAGGTGCCTGGAAGCCGACCTCGACCTGGTGATCGTCGACGAGGCGCATCACGCGCGCAATCCGGCGACGCGCCGCTACGCTGCCCTCTCACGGCTCACGGCGAACGCACGCGTCATTCTCCTCACGGCGACGCCGATCCACAACGACGAGCACGACCTCCTCGCTCTGCTCGCCCTCTTCCTCGGCGCGCGCGCCCACGCACTCGACAGCGCCACGCTCGCGCGCTGCGTGGTCCGCACGACCGGCGACCCGACGAGCGGCGTGCCACGCATCGACGGCCCTTCGCCGCTACCATTCGATTACGACGACGGCGCGATCGCGGAATACATCGCTTCCCTGCCGCCTGCCGTTCCGCCGTCGGACGGCGGCGTCGCGCACGCATTGATGACGCTCGGCCTTCTGAGGCGGTGGAGCTCGAGCGACGGCGCGCTGCGCGCATCGCTCCGGCGCCGCATCGCCGACGGCAAGGCGCTGGCCGACGCGCTCTCCACCGGCAGACATCTCTCGCGGCACGACCTCGCGCTGTGGACGCTGAGCGACGATGCACAACAGCTCGCGCTACCGGGGCTGCTCGCCTCGCCCGCGACGGCGAGCGAAATCCAGCCGGGGCTCCGCGAGCACCTCGCAAGGCACGTCGAGGCGCTGCAGCGGATTCTGCGGCACTGCCGCGAGCGGCCGTCGCCGGACCCGGCACGAGCCGCGGCGCTCCTGTCGTTGCTGCGCGCACAGCGGGGCGAGAAGGTCCTTGCCTTCACCCAGTTCGCCGAGACGGCGAGCGCGTACTGGTCGCTGCTGCGACACGTTCCCGGGGCGGCGATGCTCACCGCTCGCGGCGCGGTCGTCGCAGGGGGGCGAATTCCGCGCGACGACGCCTTGCGCCGCTTCGCGCCGCGGGCGTTCGGCGCGGCTCCGGCGCACGCCGCGAACACGATCGACTGTCTCGTGACCACCGACATCGTCAGCGAGGGTCTCGACCTCCAGGACGCGAGCGTCGTCGTGCATCTCGATGATCCGTGGACGCCGGCGCGCCTCGAGCAGCGCGTCGGACGCGCGGCGCGTCCCGGCTCGCTCCACGAGCGGGTGCTCGTCCGCACCATGCCCGCTCCGGCCCGCGGCGAGGAGCTGCTCCGCATGCGGGAGCGTCTCCACGCCAAGCTCGCGGCGGCGCGGACCTCGCTCGGCGACGTCATGACGTCGGCGTTAGGCGCGCCCAGGACCGGGGGAGCGACGGCGGCCGCGCCCGCGGCCGCGGCGATCGCGATGCAAGCCGTCGCGGGGTGGCGGCGGCCCGTCGTCACCGCCGAATATCCTGTCGTCGCGGCGGTACGAGCCGCCGTTCCCGGATGGCTGGCGGCAGTCGAGCGCGACGGCTCGATCACCCTCGTTGGCTGCGTCGGCGGAACGATCGGCGAGGATCCCGAGCTCATCGCGCGGGCGTCCGGGCTGGCCACCGGCGGGGATGTCGAGGCGGGCTGCGCGGCGTCGTCCGCGCTCGTCGCGATCGCCGACTGGGTCGCCGCCGACGACGCGGCCCGTCTCGCCGGCGCTCGCGACGCCGGCATCGCAGCCGGCCGTCGGATGCTCGCGCGCGCGGCGTCCTCGGTCGCGACGCTCCCCCGATCGCGGCGCCTCGTCCTCGCCGGCTCCGCCGACGCGATACGGGCGGCGGTGGGAGGGATCGCGGGAGTGGGCCGCGAGCGGGAGCTGGCGCACGCCACGGCGGGTGGACTGAAGGATCTCCACGCGATATCTCCGCTCCCGGCGCCCAGGGATTTCCGTCCCGGCCGGCTCCTCGGGGCGGTGATCTTCGTGACCGACGGCTAGCTGGCCGGCTTGCCGGCGTCTTCGGGCCCGCGTAGGTCTCCCGAACCCCTTCAAACCTTCACGCCGGTTCGGGCATCTGACCCTGTGAACGTCAGATTTGGACCGGATGGCGACCCTGGCCCTGCAGCAGACCAATAGCTCCAAGACGAATCCGGCCGTTCTGGTCGATCCCGACGTCGCACTCGCGGC
>DATAIN010000212.1:0-2058 GCA_036262635.1 Gemmatimonadaceae bacterium
CGGGGGCTGACCCTGACTCCCGCGCGCTGTGGCCTGCTGCGTTGTTTGATCACACAGCACCAGTAACACGCTCGCCGAGCGACTAGCGCCCGGTGGCCCACCGCGCGCGCCGCGCGAGCTGCTGCGGCGTCGCGTCCGGGAGCTCGACGAGCCGCACCACCACCCGGTCGAAGCCACCGATGGGGACCGTCGCCACGACGCGCTGGCCGCGGCGAAGCACGGCGACGCGGGCGGTGTCGCCGATCCGCAGCGCGCGGAGGGTGCGACGGAAGTCGCCGGCTTCGCGCATCGGCTGGCCGTTCAGCGCGACGAGCTGGTCGTTCGTGTGCAGCCCGGCGCGTCCCCAGATGCTCCTCGGGTCGGTGAGGATGAGGTGCAGCGGCTCTGCGGGCGAGTCGCTCGACGCGAAGAGCCGGAAATCGGGCACGGGCGCGCCTTCGGCGGTCATGGCCGGCACGTGCGTCACGTCCGCGCGGTAGCCGATGGCGCGCAGGTAGCGATTGACGTCGATCGCGCCGGCGCCGCGCACCCATCGTGCGAAGAATGGAGTCGCGTTGCACCCGCACACGTCGGCGACCGCCCGCTCCACGCCACGCGAGGTGAAGCCGCTGTCGCCGGAGAAGCGCTGCATCATGACGCGCATCAGATCATCGATGGTGCGCCGATCGCCCGTCGCCTCGCGGATCAGCAGGTCGAGCATCGTCCCGATCACCTCGCCCTGCGTGTGTGGGCTCGGATCGTAGTCGCCGACCGTTCCAGGGCCAGCGTACTCGGCGAGGCTCGCCCGCTCGGGGGCGATGGCCGTGTCCCCCGGGTCGAAGAAGTAGCGGGCGAGGAGGCGCTCGACATGCGCGCGGCGCGTCGAGTCACGCGTCGGCGCGCCCGCCCGGCGGGCGAGGAGGTCGGTGTAGAAGATCGTCAGCCCTTCGCTGAACCAGAGCCCCCGCGTCGCGCCGTTAGGCACGTACGTCGGCGGGCCGCCGCGTCCCACCGGATGGATGCGCACGAGGTTCCAGGTGTGGAAGTACTCGTGGGTGAGGTTCTCCAGGTCGTTGGCCATCCCCGCGGCGAGGCGCCGGCTCTCGGCGCCGCCCGTGACGGAGTTCGCGTGCTCCAACCCGCCGTACGCCCCGTCCTGGACGAGGAAGGTGTAGTCGTGATATGGCGCGCCCCCGAACATCGCGATCGCCTCGCGGGCGATGCCCGACACGGCGCGGAGGAAGAGGGCGGTGTCGAAGGGCGTCGCGTTCGGCAGCGGCCAGTACGCGACGCGGTGCGGCGTGTCGTCCACCGCGAACCACCAGCTCCGCAGATTCCCGGTGAGGATCGGCGAGTCGACGAGCATCTCGACGTCGTCGGCGCGGAAGCGGCGCGGATCGGTGGTCGGGGTGAGGCCGGTCGCGATCTCCCAGCTGGAGGGAAGCTCGAGAGCGACGTTCGCCGGCGCGCGCTCCGCGCCGACGATGTAGAGGAAGGAGTGCGGGCCGCCGACGAGCGCCCCGGTCCGCCGGAGGAACGGACGCCACGAGGCACGCACCTCCCCCTCCGCGGGTACGCCGACGCGCCAGCGGATGGTCGCCTGTCCGCCGCGCGCGGAGATGCTCCACAGCGCGCTGTCCACTCGCGTCGCCGAGCCGGGGCCATCGCGTCCCTCGACGCGCAGATCGCTCATCGTGCGCCAGAAGCGATCGTCGTACTCGGGATGGCGGACCATCGCGAGGCGGAAGGTGTCCGGCGCCGAGCGAACACGCATCTCCATCGTGAAGCCCGTCGTGTCCGCGGAATCCACGCGGAGGGTGTACGAGACGACGGGGAGTGGTGCGGCGCGCCGCGCGCTCTGCGATCGGGCCGGCGGCGCCATCGTCAGCAGCGCGAGAAGGCAGCTGCAGACCGTCCACGCCACGCGCGCCTGTACCGCGCCTCCCCGCTCGATCGTCGGTGTCATGGCTCCCTCACTGTTCGACCCGTCCCGCGCTTCCATGATGCGTCGTCTCGCCCTGCTCGTCGCCACCGTCATCGCCGGTTCCAGCGCTTCCGCACAACGAAGCGGTCTTCTGC
>DATAIN010000213.1:0-1591 GCA_036262635.1 Gemmatimonadaceae bacterium
CGGCGATGGCGCGCACGATGCGCTCCGTCGGCGCGCAGCTCGTCGCGATGTTCGCCTACGACATGCTCGGCACCGCCTCGCGCAACCTCGGCTGGCAGACCCACTACCTGAACCTCGTCTACACGCCGCGCAAGGCGATGAGCGCGGTGATCGCCGCCGAAGCGATGCGGCGGCTGCCCCGGGGGAAGTCGTGGGGCGCGTATCCGGCGAACAGGCGCTTCGGCGACTTCGAGGTGAGCGAGGTCGAGAACAGCGCGGTGCTCGCCGCGGAGGACGCGTACATGAACGCGGGCGCGACGCCGGTGAAGCCGCCGCGCCCGGGGCGGCTGACGCGCGTCGCCGGATATCTCTCCTCGCCCGTGGTGCGCTACGACGGCGAAGGCGTGTACTTCCTCGACCGCGTACGCCCCGGCGTGTGGCGGCTCGAGCTCTACCCCGACGCCGTGCCGGTGCGCGATCCCTTCGAGCTGATGGCGCCGGAGAAGATCGTCACGCGCGCGATCTCCCGCGCCCACCCGATGCGCATCGCCCTCCCCGATCTCGGGGCGACGTTCAGCGCGCGCCGGATCGCGCCGGAGGAGGCACGCCCCGGTGACGTCGAGCGCACGGCGGATGGCGCGATCACCGTGTGGCCGGGCGTCTACATCCTCTCGCGCGATGGGGTCGCCGCTCGCGTCTCCCTCCCCGCGACCATCGGCGCGCTGCGGATGGACGAGTACCACGCACCACCGCGCGACACCGTCCCGCTCACCGTGATCCCGCTCGCCGCGACGGAGTTCGATCGCGGCGCGGTGATCGACATCGGCGCGCGCGTCGTGGATACCGTCGCCCCCGATTCGGTCGTGCTGTCGATCCGCCGGCTGGATCAGGGCTGGTTCCGGCACTTTCCGATGTTCGCTCTCCGCGCGTACGAGTACCGCGCCTGGCTTCCACCGGACACCATCGGGATCGGCCCCTTCGAGTACGCGATCACCGTCGTCCGCGGCGACTCGGCCATCACCTTCCCCGATCGAGTGCGCGAGCGGCCCGGCGACTGGAACTTCCACGCGCGCGAGCTCTGGCGCGCGGCGGTGGTTCCTCCACGAACCGCGCTCCGCCTGTTCGCCGCGGGGGAGGACGCGCGCTCGCTCTCCTTCTCGCGGATCGGCGACGGGTATCGCGAAGGGATCTATCGCGTCCTGACCTCGCCCGCGGACGGTGCCCCCATCCTGCAGCTGGCGCTGCCGCGCATCGATGGAAGGAGCCCGGCGGACTACACCACCTCGCTCGTGATCGCCGAGCGGATCGCGACGCGCGGCGCGCCGAGCGCGGACGCGAGCCGTCTGCGCGTCAGGGTGCGCGGGGTGAACGGGAGCGACGTCGTCCATCTCACTCTGGTCGAGCGCGACGGCACAGCGTGGGGGACGGAGCTGCGCGCGGACAGCGCGTGGCGGGAGGTGGCCATCCCGCTCGCCGACCTGAGGCCCACCCGCTCCGTGAAGCTCCCCGAGGGCTACCCCGGAGAGTGGAACTACTGGCTCGACGCTCCACCCGGACGCGGCGGGGCGGGAGACCGCATCCGTCTCGTGGAACTGGAGCGGCTGCAGTTCTC
>DATAIN010000214.1:0-6263 GCA_036262635.1 Gemmatimonadaceae bacterium
GAGCCGGCATTCGAGACCTATCGTCGCGAACTCGCGGCGGCCGACCTGCCCGTTACGCTCGCGGTGCACTATCACCTGATCGCCGGAAAGGGCTACGAGGCGTTCGGGCGCATAGCGCAGGCGCGACGGTCACTTGATCAAGCGATCGAACTCGCTTCGACCCATCGGCTCAACCAGTTGCTCTTCACGGCGGAGAACAGCCTCCGGGAGCTCGAGGCTGGCGCGCGCAGTCGGGAGGCGGCCAAGACCGACGTCGCGGTTCCGGAGGGGATCGTCGACGTCGCGTCAGCCATCCAGGATCTGCGAGCAGCGGTGGGGGTGCCTGAATAGAACGCCAAGCGGCCACGCCGTCGTCGCGGTGTGGCCGCCTGAATTGAGAGTAGCGTTGGTTACGACGGTTACTTCATGCAGATCTGACCACCGTTAGTCACGCTGCAATCACCCTGCTTCGGCGAGCTCGGGGCAACCGGGCTGGAGCAGGCGCTGACAACGAGGGCGGCGGTGGCCAGGAGGATGACGGCGATGTTGTTGCGGCGCATGATATTACCTCGCGGGGGTGGTGGGGCGCGGGAGTGACTGACCGCAAGGTAGGGTCGCAGGAAAAGGCTGGAACGTGCATTTTGAGACCTTCGACTGGCATTCTGTGACATGTAAACCCGGGTCTCTTGGACGTCGTCGCCTACCTGCCTCCACCTCTCCTCACGCACCTGCGAGTGGTCGTCGGAGAGGACCATCAGCTCACCCCCGTCGCGGGGTGGGCGGAGCTGGAGGAGGCGATCAACCAGCGGCAGCCTGACGTCGCCGTGCTGGACCCGACCGTTCCGGGGTCGCTGCGACTCCCGGAGACGGTGCTGTTGCGGCAGCGGTATCCCTCGGTGCGCGTGGTGGTCTACACCCACCTGACGCCGAGCGCGATGAGGATGGTGGTGGAGCTGGCGAGGCACGGGCTGGAGCACGTCGTCCTGCACCGCTTCGACGACGATCCGCGGCGTTTCGCGGAGCTGTTGATGCAGCTGCCGGGACATACCCTCGGCGAGATGTTGCTGGAGCGGTTGCGGGAGCCGCTGGAACGAGCGTCGCCGCGCGTCGCGACGGCGGTCGCGCGGATGATGCGGTCGCCGCGGCAGTACTCGGCGGTGGACGATCTCGCCGCCGGGGCGGGGATGACGCGGCGGCAGCTGTACCGGGTATTGGAGGGGGCGGGGTTCACCTCGCCGCGGTTGCTGGTGCAGTCGGCACGAGCGGTTCGAGCCTTCGCCTTTCTGCGGGATCCGGGGCGGCTGCTCGAGGACGTCTCGGCGAAGCTGGGATACAGCGAGCCGAGAGTGCTCAACCGGGTGATGTTCGAGCTGACGGGGCTGCGGCCCCTCGAAGCCCGGAAGGCGCTCGAGCCGGAGGAGTTCGTCGAGCGGGTGGTGGCGCGACTCTTCGCGCCGGCGCTGGAGCTGGACGACATGTGAGCGCGCGAGCGCTCACGCGGAGGAGTGAGCATGGCGCAACGTGGACAGAGCAGCCGACGTCGGGTGCTCGTCATCGACGACGAACCATCGATCTGCAAGGCGCTGGAGATCATTCTCCGTCGCGCGGGCTACGACGTCGTGACCGTCGGCACCGGCGAGACGGCGACCTCGCTGCTGCGCGAAGCGCGCTTCGATGCGATGCTCGTCGACCTCCGCATCCCGGACATGCGGGGCGACGTGATCTTCGAGCTCGCCGCCGCCATCCAGCCGCACCTCCGCACCGCGACGCTCTTCATGACCGGGGACATCACCGAGCGCGCGAGCCGGCTGATCGAGGCCTGCCGCTGCCCGACGCTCGCGAAGCCCTTCGACCTGCAGGACGTGCTCGACGGGGTCGCCGCGCTGATGCCGGAAGCGGAGGTCGCGAGCGCGTAACGGCGGGGTCCAGCGGCCAGGCGAAAGGAACCGCGGTCTTCAGATCGCCGTGCCTAACGCCTGGCCGCCGGTCCCCGCCCTACTTCCCCTCCCCCTCCAGCTCCGTCCAGCGCGCGACGGCGCGCCGCAGGTGGGGAATCACGATCGAACCGCCGACAATGAGTCCGACCCCGAACGCCTCGAACGCTTCCTCCCGTGTGATGCCTTCCTCCTGGCAGCGCACCACGTGGTAGGTCACGCAGTCATCGCAGCGCAGGACCATCGACGCGACGAGACCGAGCAGCTCCTTCGTCTTCACGTCGAGCGCGCCCGGCTCGTAGGCGCGGCCGTCGAGGTTGAAGAAGCGGTTGATGACGAGATTGTCCTCGCCGAGGATCTCGGCGTTCATCTTCTCGCGAAAGGCCCGGAACTCGGCGAGCGTGCCGCCGCGGGGCGCGACGTTCCCGTCGCCGGTGGTGTCGGTCATAGCTTCCAGCTCTTGAGAGTCGTGAGCGCGGTCTCGAGCGCGGCGCGCTGCTCGGGACGCGTCGCGCGGGTGAGCAGCTCCTCGTACGTGCGGATCGCCAGCGCGAGGGCGTGCTCGTCGCTCTCTGCGCCGGCGAGGGAGGCGGCGTTGTCGGCGAGCAGCGCACGCGCGAGCTCGTCGTCCGCGAACCGGTCGACGACCTGCTGCCAGCGCGCGACGCGGGCGCGCGGGTCGGACTCCGAGAGCGCCCACAGATGCCAGGCGCCCCGATGACCGGGATCCGCGGCGATCGCCCGTCCCGCGAGCTCACCGACCACATCGCCGCCGCGTCCGTGCAGCCAGTAGGCGTTGGCGAGGGCGACGAGCGCGCGGGCGTCGTTCGGACGGAGATCCACGACGCGCTCGTAGAGGGGCCCGGCGATCTCCGGGCGATCGCGGTGCGGCTCCGCCGCCGCGACGAGCGCCTCGGCATCCGCATCGGCGGCGATCGACTGCAGGGAGCGGATGAGCGCCCCGAAGTTGGCGTCCCGCTCGAAGGCGGCGACCGCCGCGGCGACCGCACTCACCACTGTGGTGTGTTCGGCGGCGGGAGCGTCGGACGTTGACGGTGGGATCATCCGCCAAAGCTAATCCTCCATCGCGGGCTCGCCTATCGCGAGGCCGCTTCGCCGGTCGCATCAATGGCTGAACATTCCACGACGCTTCCCTGTTGTCTCGTCCCGGGCTCGACGCAGCTCGCCGCGCTCGTCCGCGAGTCGCTCGCCCTGGCCTTCCCGCGCGCGGCGCTCACCGAGGTGGCGCTCGAGGAGACGAATGACCTTCCGCCGTGCGCGATCGTCATCATCGACGCGACGGGGGAAGCGAGTGCCGCGTTGGAGTCGGCGCGAAAGCTCCGCGCGAGGGGATCGACGGCGGCGATCGTGCTCCTCGTGAAGGAGCGCGACGAGGAGCTCGCCGCGCGCACCGCGCGCCTGGGCGCGCTCGAGCAGGTTCGCGTCGCCGAGCTCGCGACGATGCTCGGGCCGGCGATCGAGCGCGCGATCGGCGGTGGGCAGGACAACTGGCCCGCCGAGCTGCTCGCGGCGCGCGACGAGCTGCGACGGACGCAGCGGCTGGTCGCCGCGGGGGAGATCGCCCTCGGGATGCAGCACTCGATGAACAATCCGCTGACGGCGATCCTGGCCGAGGCGCAGCTGCTCGAGCTGGAGACGCTCTCGCCGGAGACGTTGACCGCGGTGCGCCGAATCGTGGAGAACACTCGGCGGCTGGTGACGCTCGTACGTCGGCTGGACGCGCTGAAGTCGAAGTAGGGCGGGAGCGAAGCGGCTCTGCCCGGCACGAAGTTCGCAAGCGGTGGTGATCGGCAGACTGGATTGGTGGTTGCGCGAATCGCGGCGGGGTGCGATGTTGGGGCATCTCGCGGTGGGCCAGCTGGTGCCACCGCCCTGGCCGAGCAACGTGCAGCGCGCCTCGCGCGCGCCGGATGGCTGGATCGGTCGGACGTGGCCCCGGAGTCGCCGCAGACCCGGAGATGCCGCTCCAAGCAGAGACGCAGGCCGGCAGGTGCGTGAGCGATTTCCGCGCTGATCCCGGCGACACGACGCGCGTGTGAGGCGCGCTGGACGCATCCCCGCAATTCGGAACGACGCGCGTCGCACGACGCGCATGTACAAGCTCGATCTATCGCACAACACTGGCGCGCCTTCGCGCGCGAGCACGCAGCACATACCGGCGCATTCGCCATGCAGTGCGCCCGACTCAATCGATTGAACATCCGCGCGCCGGGGACACCATCCGAGGCGATCCCTGCTCGCGCGCCCGCCATCCCCTTACCGTGATCGTTGCATGAACGAGCGTCGCCGTCCCTCCCGCCGCGGCCGTGGCCCGCGTCCGTCGAACCCTGATGTCGGCGGCGAGTCGACGGACCCGAATCCGTACCGCGACTCGACCACCGCGAGCGAGCCGGGCGTGGCGCCGGAGCGGGACGACAGCTTCGCCGTGGATCCGTACGCGCCGACGGAGCGCGCGGACCGCGCCGACCGTCCCGACCGACCGCCGCGGCGGGAGCGAGTGGAGAGCCCGGCCGAGGAGACTGCGTCAGGCACCACTCCGCGCGAGTCGGCAACGGAAGCCAACAACGGCGGTGCGCCGGCGCAGCAGCGAGAGGAGATGCCGGAGCGCGCTGAAGGGCGAGGTGAGGGCGGGGGGCGACAGCAGCACGGCGGGCGTCACCAGCAGCAGCATCGCAACCGCGACAACCAGGGCAATCGCAACAACGGAAATCGCGACGGCAACTTCCAGGGCAACCGGGACGGGAATCGCGAGGGCGGACGGCGCGGCCGGCGCAATCGTGGACGCGGCCAGCGTCGCGCCGGAGAACAGCAGGAGCGCGGACCAGCGGTACCGATCGTCGCCGACGGCGAGACGACGGGCTGGTTCGATCAGGGGCGGGACGGCGGCTACATCCGCCGCGCGGGTGGGAGCTACCTCGCGGAGCCCGGGGACGCCTTCGTCCCGATGCAGATGATGCGGCAGATCGGCCTGCGCCGCGGTGACCTTCTCGAGGCGACGACGGGGCGCGACCAGCGCGGCCGCACGGTGGTCGCCGAGATCAAGTCGGTGAACGGGCAGGATCCCGCGGCGGCGGCCCGGCGTCCCGACTTCCAGTCGCTGATCGCGTCGTACCCGGAGCGGAAGCTCTACCTCGAGACGGGGCGGCCGGCGAAGGGCGGCGCGGAGCTGATCCGCCGCGCGATCGATCTCATCGCGCCGATCGGCTTCGGCCAGCGCGCACTGATCGTCGCGCCGGCGCGTGCCGGCAAGACGACGCTGCTGCACGCCATCACCGAGGGGGTCGCGCTCAACCACCCGAACGCGGTGCTGCTGATCCTCCTCGTCGACGAGCGTCCCGAGGAAGTGAGCGAGGCGATCTCCTGGGGCGTGGGCGAGGTGATCGCGTCGAGCTTCGACCAGCCGGCGCAGCGCCACGTCGAGGTGACGGACATCGTGCTGGAGCGGGCGCGCCGCCTCGTCGAGATGGGGAAGGACGTGGTGATCGTGCTCGACTCGCTGACGCGCATGGCGCGCGCGCACAACACCGCGGAGCGGGGAACGGGCCGGACGCTCTCGGGAGGACTGGACGCGCAGGCGATGGCGAAGCCGAAGGCGTTCTTCGGGTCGGCGCGCGCGATCCCCGCGTCGGCCGGAGGCGGCTCGTTGACGATCATCGCGACCGCGCTCGTCGAGACGGGCTCGCGGATGGACGACGTGATCTTCGAGGAGTTCAAGGGCACGGGGAACTCGGAGATCAAGCTCGATCGCTCGCTCGCCGAGAAGCGCATCTATCCGGCGATCGACATCGCGACGAGCGGGACGCGGCGCGAGGAGAAGCTGTTCCGTCCGGAGCAGCTCGACTCGGTCTACACGCTCCGCCGGGGGCTGAGCCAGATGCCCCCGCAGGCGGGGCTGGAGTGGCTGATCAAGCGCATCGCCGCGACGCCGAGCAACGACGCGCTGCTGGCGGGGTTGTAGGGGGACGCTTTCGTCGCGGCTCTCGCGAGGAGAGAGCATGCGAAGCCGCGATGGGAGACCGGAGAGACAGCGAGCTGACGGCGAGGGGAGACGAGAGTCGGACTCATAAGAGATAAGAGCAGGTCGGACCGGCGTCGCTCGTCCTCTCTGCTCTCTGCTCTCCGTTCGCTCGTCCCCCTCTCGTCTCTGTTCTCCTATCCTCCTCTCGTCTCCCGACCAGAGATCGGAGTCACTCTCGTCTCCGAACGCGCTTTCTCAGGTTCTCTCGTCTCGCAAAAGGGCGGGTCCGGGCTCCGGAGCCGCCCTCTGGCTTTGCCCGACTGCCGAACTGGGCATTGGAGCCTATCATGGCTACAAAGCGGCCCGCTGCT
>DATAIN010000215.1:0-6490 GCA_036262635.1 Gemmatimonadaceae bacterium
GTCCGCTCGAACCTCGACCGCATCCTCGCCGAGCGGCTGCGCGCCGTTGCCGGCGAGGAGATCGCGAAGGCCGAGGCGAAGGTGCGCGCGCAGGTCGATCGCGTCGTCGCGGAGAAGACCGCGCCGCTCCGCGCGAAGGCCGACTCGCTGCGCGCGCAGGGGGAGCAGCTCGTCGCCGACGCGCGGGCGCGGCTCGACGAAGAGAAGAAGAAGCTCGACGAGCGGCTGAAAGCACTGATCCCGACCGGCGGTCTCCTGCGGCTGCCGGGAGAGGAGTGAGCGGCCCGCTCAGTCGCCGCTGCTGCTCGCCGTGCTCGCGGTTCGCGTCGTCCCGAAGGTGATCAGCGCGACCGCGCCGACGATGATCGCGGCGGCGACGAGAGTTCGCGGGCCCACCGGCTCGTGGGCGATCGCCCAGCCGAGCAGCACGGCGACGACGGGATTCACGAAGGCGTAGGTCGAGACGCGCGCCGGAGTGCTCACGCGCAGCAGCCAGGCGAATGCCGTGAAGCCGATCAGCGACCCGAAGACGACGAGATAGAAGTATCCGGCGATCGAGGCGCGGCTCGCGTGCGCGACGTCGAGTCGCCCGTATTCCCCGGCGATCGCGGCGATGATCAGGAGCACCACGCCCCCGGTGAGCATCTCCATCCCGGTGGCGAGGATCGCGCTCTTCGGCAGCGGCGCGTGGCGCGAGTAGAGCGAGCCGATCGCCCACGACAGTGATCCGAACACCAGCGCCGTCGCGCCGAGCGGATCGACGCGGTCGCCGGCGAGCGAGCCGGGGCCGACGAGGAGAACGATCCCCGCCATGCCGACGGCGATGCCGATGGCGACGGCGAGCCGCGGCGCGCGACCGCCCGGCCGCAGCCAGTCGACGAGCACCATCCAGAATGGCATCGCGGCGACGAGGAGCGCAGCGAGTCCCGACGGAACGCGCTGCTCCGCCCAGACGACGGCGCCGTTGCCGCCGGCGAGGAGCAGCGCGCCGGCGATCGTGGCGGCGCGCCAGTTGGCCGCGGTGGCCCGCGCGCCTTCGCGCCACCACGCCCAGGCGGCGAGGATCGCGCCGGCGAGGACGAATCGCGCGCCCGCCATCGCGAACGGGGGCAGCGTCTGCACCGCGTAGCGGATCGCGAGATACGTCGAGCCCCAGATGACGTAGAGTGCCGCGTACGCCGTGAGCACCATCGCGCGACTCGGCGCCGCGGGGCGATCGCTCGCCGCGGCGAGGGGAAGTCGTGCGGTGCTGTCCGTCATGATGAGAAAGCTCGACGGGGTATGCTGGAATATCAACCCGAAAGTTGCGCATCCGGCGAGCGCGCGTTCAAACCTTCGCGATACTCCGCCTGTCGGATCAGCAGCGAAACACTCAAACTTCACGCGACGCTACCCGCCGCTGATCCATCAACCCGCTCCACGCGTCCAATGCGATCGACCGTCCTTCGCCCCCTCGTCACTTCGGCCGCGCTCGCCGCGCTGCTCGCCGCTCCCGCCGTTTCGCGTGCGCAGGCGGGCGAGCGGTACACCATGCGCGGCAGCGAGATCGCGATCTACAACCTCGTCGGCTCGATCAAGGCGGTCGGCGGCTCGGGGGGCGACGTCGTCGTCACCGTGACGCGCGGGGGCAAGGATGCCTCGCAGCTCCGGGTGGAGAACGGCGAGATCCACGGGCGCGCATCGCTCCGCGTCATCTACCCGGCACGGCGCATCACCTTCGAGGGTGATCGCGGCGGGCGTTACGGGTGGAACGGCGGGCGAACGACGCTCCGCGTCGACAGCGACGGAACCTTCGGCGACAACGACGAGGGCCAGCGCGTCGAGATCACCGACCGGTCGGGCGGGCTCGAAGCACGCGCCGACCTCACCGTCGCGGTGCCGGCGGGACGGCGAATCGATCTCAATCTCGCGGCGGGTGAAGTGAGCGTCACCAACGTCGACGGCGACATCTACGTCGACGTGCACGCCGCGAACGTCACCACCAACGGCACCAAGGGCGTGCTCTCGCTCGACACGGGCTCCGGGACGGTGAGCGTCACCGATGCGCAGGGCGACGTGACGCTCGACGCCGGCGCGGGCTCGGTGACGCTGAAGCAGATTCGCGGCGACAAGCTCTCGGTCGACGCGGGCGCCGGCCGCCTCCGCGGCGACGACATCAAGGTTCAGTCGGTGGGGCTCGACCTCGGTTCCGGTGGCGCGACGCTGATGCGGCTGAGCGCGCGCGACGTGAAGCTCGACTCGGGCAGCGGCTCGACCGAGCTCGATCTGCTCACCGACATCCGGCTGCTCGACATCGACAGCGGCTCGGGGGGCGTCACGATCTGGATCCCCGCGACGCTCGGCGCGAAGGTGGACATCGACGCGGGGAGCGGTGGGATCGACGTCGGCGTGCCGATCAACGTGACGCGCTGGGAGAGCGACCGCGTCGTCGGGACGATCGGCGACGGGCAGGGGACGATCCGCATCGACGCGGGATCGGGCGGAATCCGGATCAAGAAGCGGCCGTAACCTCGCCACGGGGGACGGGGTGGGGACGGGGTCGACCCCGTCCCCACTCCGTCCCCACCCCGTCCCCGTCAGTACGCGACCGGGCGATCCGCGGCGCGGGGGAGCCAGATGTCGAGCAGGCTGGCGATCGTCGGGCCGACCTGGGTGATGCGCGCCGAGCGCGGAAGCTTGGCATGGGCGACGCCCTTCGCGACGAGGACGAAGGGGATCAGCTGGTCGCCGCTTGCCGCGGTGCAGTGCTCCCTGAACGCGGGGGCGTCGGGCGTGGCGGGGCAGTGATCGCCGTGGCCACCGCCGTGATCCGCCGTGACGATGAGCGCGGCGCGACCCGCCTCGACGTCGGCGGCGATGGCGCTCCAGATTCCCCCGACCGCGCCGTCCACGTGCCGCGCGGCGGCGAGGTACGCGGGAGCGAGGCTGTCGCCGCCAGCCGCGGCGCGCGCGCCCGGCACGATCCATCCCGAGTCGTGGCCCGCGAGGTCGGCGCCGGAGAAGTGCACGAAGAGGAGCGTCGGCTGGCGCGGGCCCTGCTCGAGCGCGACGGCCTGCGCGCGGACGGAGTCCTCGAGGACGCTGGCCGCGATGAGCGTGTCGACGCCGAAGAGGCGTTGCGCATCGGCGCGCTTCTCCGCCGGGACGAGCGCCGCGCCGGCGACGGCGATCGACGTGCCGCCCGCGCCGCGCACCCAGTCGAAGACGGTGGACGCGCCGTTCACGACCATGCTGACGGCGTAGCCGGCGTCGAGAGTGTTGCTGGTGATGCCTAACGCGGTGACGTCGCGCCCGGTGAGCATCGAGAGATGTCCGGGCACCGTCAGCGCCGGGAGCACCGTGCGCATGCTGTCGGTCCAGAGCCCGCGGTCGCGCAGCGCGGCGAGGTTGGGCATCGCGGCCATCGCGTCGCCGCGGAGGCCGTCGATGCTGACGAGCACGACGCGCTGAGTGAGGGCGGCGTGGGTCGCGGTGCCGGCCGTCGGCGAGGGCGCGCAGGCGGCGAGCGCGAGCGAGAGCGTGGCAAAAACCAGAGTCGGTTTCTGCATGAGTCGGATCCTTCGAATGATCGGGTCCGGATCCACCGGATTCGGCGCGGGCCCTTCGCCTCGCGCTCGCCGGCTCGCGCGCCACCTGTGGCGCACCGTGCTCCGGCGCTATGAAGAGGTATCGGCAGCGGCGCGCCGGACTTGAGCGCGCGGCGCGTCATGCGACGCGGCTCACACGCGCGGCGTGCGGCGGCTCAGCCCTGTTCGACGGCGCGGCGCAGCTGCTCGATGTCGTACGGCTTCGGCACGATGCTGTCGACGCCGAGCGCGTCGACCGCGTCGCGGACCGCGCTTCCGATGTTCGCGCCGGTGGACAGGATGTAGCGGGGGCGCTCGCCCTCCGGCATCTCGCGAAGCGCGCGCATCGTCGCCAGCCCGTCCATCCCGGGCATCCGCAGGTCGCAGACGACGACGTCGAAGGTGCCCTGCTTCGCGAGGGCGAGCGCCTCGGTCCCGCTCTGCGCGGTGAGCACGGCGTGGCCGCGCGAGCCGAGGTAGTGGGCGAGGAAGGTCGTGATGGAGGTCTCGTCGTCGACGACGAGGATGTCGAGCGGCTGCGCCGCTGAATCGGTGACGACCGCGTTCGACCCGCTGGTCCGCCGCCGCTTCCCGGCCTCCTCCGGCGGCGCGATCGGGAAGCGCAGCGTGAACGTCGTTCCCCCACCGAGATCGCTCGAGACCTCGATGGTGCCACCGTGCGCGCTGACGATCCCGTGCACGACCGAGAGGCCGAGTCCCGTCCCCTCGCCTTCGGACTTCGTCGTCCAGAAGGGATCCCATATGCGCGAGAGATGATCGGGCGCGATCCCGCATCCGGTGTCGGAGAGCTGGACCGATATCATGTCGCCATCCACCTCGGTGCTGATCCCGATCGCGCCGCGTGGCGTTCCCTCGGCGTTCGCGCTGACCGGTGCGTCGAGCGCCTCGGTGAGCGCGTGCTCCGCGTTGACGAGGAGGTTGAGGATGACCTGCTCGAGCTGCGACGGGTCGCCGATGACCGCGGGGAGATTGGGGTCGAGATGGAGGATGCAGCGCACGCCGCGGGTCTCGAGCGCGTAGCGGCGCGTCGAGAGGATGTACTCGACGATCGAGTTGAGGTCGATGCGCTCGCTGCGCGCGCCTTCCTGCTTGCGCGTGAAGGTGAGGAGGTCCTTCACGATGCGCGCGGCGCGGGTGGCCTCGCGATGGATCGTCTCGAGGCCGACGCGCTCGTCCTCGTCGTGCGCGTTGCGCATCAGGATCTGCGCGAAGCCGATGACCGCGGTGAGCGGGTTGTTCAGCTCGTGCGCGACGCCGGCGAGGGTCGTCCCGAGGCCGGCCATGCGCTCGCTGCGGCGAAGCATCTCCTCCTGCCGCTGCCGCTCGGTGACGTCCTCGACGATCCCCTCGAAGTAGTCGATCGCGCCGGAGCGCTTGTGGCGCGGGCGCGCGCTGACGCGCACGGTGATCGGGACCCGATCCTTCCGGAACCAGCGCGTCTGCACCCAGTCGGGAAGGGGGCCGCCCTGCTCCGCGGCAGCGACGAAGGCGAGGCGGTCGGCGGGATCGACGTAGACGTCGCGCACGATGTCGACGCGCATGAGATCCTCGGCGGAGTCGTAGCCGAGCATCCGGACGAGCGCCGGGTTCACCTCGAGGAAGCGACCTTCGGGGCTCGAGCGGTAGATGCCGTAGAACGCGCGGGTGATGAGCGAGCGGTACCGCTCCTCGCTCTCGCGCAGCATGTCCTCGGTATGCTCGCGCTCCGCGATGTAGTCGCGCAGAAGCTCGCGGAGGCGCTCGATGTCGCCGGGGAACTGCTCGCTCATCGGCGGTCGCGTCTCAGGCCGACGCGCGAACCTCGCCGGAGACGCCGGACTCGCCGTTGAGCACGAGATTCCAGACGATCGGGATGTCGCGCGCCAGCGAGTCGCGGACGGAGCAGTACCTGGTGATCGAGAGGTCGATCGCGCGCGCCGCCTGCTCGCGATCGATTCCTGCCCCGTCGATCTCGAAGGTCAGCGCGATGGCGGTGATCCGCTTCGGTGTCGTCGACGCGCGCTCGCCCTCGACGGCGATCTCGACGCGCTCGGCCGGCGTGCGCCGCTTGGCGAGGATCTCCACGACGTCGATCGACACGCACGAGGCGAGCGCGCTGAGCAGCGCGTCCACCGGGCTCTGACCCGTCTCCCCCGTCCCGTCGAGACGGAGCGTCGGACCGCCGGGACGACCGCCGTCGAAGCGCTGCCCGCCGCGCCACGCGACCTGCACGCGCGAGACGCGCTTCGCCTCGCTCACCGTCCCTCTCCCGTCTCGATCGGCAGCCCGACGCTGTTCCCCCACTCCGTCCAGCTGCCGTCGTAGTTGCGCACCTTGCCGTAGCCGAGCAGTCGCGTGAGCACGAACCAGGTGTGCGACGACCGCTCGCCGATGCGGCAGTAGGCGATGACATCGTCGGACGACCGCAGCCCCTTCTCCCCCTCGTAGATGGCGCGCAGCTCGGCGGCGCTCTTGAAGGTGCCGTCGGAGTTCGCGGCTCGCGCCCACGGCACGCTCACCGCGCCGGGGATGTGGCCCCCGCGCACCGCCCCCTCCTGCGGATAATCCGGCATGTGGAGCTTTTCGCCGGTGAATTCCTGCGGCGAGCGGACGTCCACGAGCTTGCCGTCGGTGCCGAGGTGCTTGCGGACGTTTTCCTGAAACGCGCGGATGCGTTCGTCGGAGCGTTGCGGAGCGACGTAGGCAGATTTGCGGAAGGTGACGTCGTCGGTCACCATTGGGCGACCTTCTGCTTCCCACTTGCTGCGTCCGCCGTCGAGAATGCGCGCGTTGGTGAAGCCGAAAAGCTGGAAGACCCAGAACGCGTACGTCGCCCACCAGTTGTTCTTGTCGCCGTAGAACACGACCGTCGACGACTCGTCGACGCCGAGCCGGCGCAGCAGCGCCTCGAACTGCGCGCGGTC
>DATAIN010000216.1:0-9039 GCA_036262635.1 Gemmatimonadaceae bacterium
CCTCGCGCGATACGGGGGCGACTTCTACGAGCTCTATACCGCCGACGACGATCGCTCCTTCTACGACGCGCTCTTCGTCGGCCAGCGCGTGTACCGGCGCGATCTCGTCACCGGCGACTCGGCGCTCGTCTATCGCGACAGCATCGTCCCCGCGGCGCAGCGGCACTGGGCGCGGCTGCATCCCGACGACTCCCCCCTCCTTCCGGACGAGGACGCGAGCGAGCATCCGACCGCGAGCGCGACGGCGGAGGTGGACCTGCTCGACGTCCACGACGCGTACCTCTCGGTGGAGCATCGCACCGACATCGACGTCGGCGGCGTCCGGCACATGCACCGCACGGTGCGGCGGGTGATCGACCTCCGAGCACGGCGCGACGCGGCCATCGGCGAGGTCTTCGGCGACGACGGGCCGCGCATCCTCGGCGAGGCGCGCCGGCTGTTCGCGCTCGCGCGCGATTCGATCCGCAACAAGCGCGACCCGCGCGCCGAGCCGGCGCGCGAGGCGATCGACGAGCTGCACTTCGACCCGCGCAGCTATTCGCTCGGCGACGCGGCGGGAAAGCCCGAGGTGACTTTCGTGGTCCCCGGGACGGGCGAGCTGGCGATCGGCGCCGCGCTGCCGCTCGCCCCGATCCGCGCCGCGCCACCCGCATGGTGGAGCGACGTCAGCGCGACGCTCCCCGCGTCACGCGACTCGGTCGCCGACGCCTGGCAGGGCGCCGGATATCTCGTGCGGGCGCGCTACGACACCGTGGGCGAGAGCGCCGCGCTGGTGATAGCGGACGAGCGGGGACGGGAGTGGTCGCTCGGCAGCGTTCCCGCGCCGGTGCGTCACGTGCTCTGGCTCGACGAGCCCCGGATCGATTCGACGCAGCGCGTCGCGCTCGAGCGCGCCTTCGACGACGCGGTGCTGTACGACGACACCGCGCGGCTCGCCTCGAGCCGCCGCCGCGATCGGGCGCGTCTCGCCTCGCTCCGCCGCGCCGCCCCGCGCGCGCGGATCATCCCGGCGAGCCGGGCGCGACATCGCGCGCGCGGCCTCCGGACGCGCCACCTTCCCTCATGAATCCGAACAGCTCCTCCCGTCCGACCCGCACCGTAAAGGAAAGCCAGCACGAGACCGCCGAGCTGATGATGCCGCAGGACGCGAACGTCCTCGGCCACATCTTCGGCGGCGTCGTGCTCTCGATGATGGACAAGGCCGCCGCGGTCTCGGCGTTTCGCCACGCGCGCGCGGCGTGCGTGACAGTCTCGATCGACCGCGTCGATTTCCGCGAGCCGATCCACGTCGGCGACCTGCTGATCATGAAGGCGAGCGTGAACTACACGGGCCGCACCTCGATGGAGATCGGCGTGCGTGTCGAGGCCGAGGACCTGATCAGCGGCCGCCGCCGGCACACCAACTCCTGCTACCTCACCTTCGTCGCCGTGGACCGCAACGGCCGCCCGGTGGAGATCCCGGAGCTGGTGCCGGAAACCGCGATCGAAAAGCGCCGGTATGCGGCGGCAGCTGAGCGAAGGAGGAGGAGGCTGGAGGAGAGAAGTGCGGAGGGGAAGTGACTGACCGCCTGACTGATTGAACTGCCACGGCCATACGTCTTGCGTCAGGGGCAGGAGTCAAACGTCATGCGTCAGGGTGAACCGCGGGTAACTGCGGTCGCCGCCGTTCTCCCGCCGTTCGCCCTGATTTCTGACGCGTGCCTTCTGTCCCTGACGCAAGCCTCATGGCAGTGGCCGTTTCTCCAACCACACCCCACACCCCTACACCCCACACCCTTCACACCCCAGATTTACCAGTCATGCAGCACTTCACCGTCGAGCAGGCGAATCGCACGCTGCCACTGGTGCGCCGGATCGTCGCCGACATCGTGCAGACGTACGAGCGGTGGCAGGAGGCGGTGCGCGCCTTCGAGCTGGCGTCCGTCGCGACGACGGGCAGCGTGGCGAGTGCCGACGCCGAGCGACATCAGCGCGAGGCGCAGCGCTACGCGGAGGACATCGCCGGCTTCGTCCGCGAGCTCGAGATGCTCGGCGTCGAGTTCAAGGGCTACGACGTGGGGCTCGTCGATTTTCCGGCGCGCGTCGGCGACCGCACCGTGTACCTCTGCTGGCGGCTCGGCGAGCCCGAGGTACGGTACTGGCACGAGCTGAATGGCGGATTCGCCGGCCGCCGCCCCATCGACGCGCTGGCATTCGCCTGATCCGCGATCGCGAGCCGTCGCACTCACCCGCACTCCCGCACCGACTCATGGCAACATTCCGCTCCCCCGACGGCACCGTCTGGACCGTCCTCGTCCGAAACGTCGGCGCGAGCAACGCGATGGTGGTCTTCTCGCACCCCGACGGGGCGAGCGCGAAGCGCGATCGCTACAACTGGTACATCAGCAAGGGGCCGGAGGCGAAGAGCGTCACCGGCCGGCTCGACCCGAAGAAAGTCGCCGAGTCGCTGACCGCGGCCGACGTCGAGCTGCTCTTCCGGCGCTCGATGCCGGTGTCGCGCAACGACTCGCTGCCTAACGGCGCGCGCCCGGCCCCCGCGGTCTCCTCGAGCGGGAAGGACTGAGCCGCCCGACAGTGGCGCGAACGCGGCGAGGCCCGCCGGTGCTGAGCACCGGCGGGCCTCGTTCCTGCCGCGTCCTGCTAGCGCGTCGCGATCAGAGACCGGCGGCGCGCGCGAGGTTCACGCGGCCCTTTCCGTACGCGGGATCGGTGCCCGGCTCGCCGAGGTCGTCCGCGGTCTGCTGCAGACGCGCCTGGATCTGCGCAGGGTTGTGCCCGACCTGGCCGGCGATGAGCGCGGCGACACCCGTCGCGTGCGGCGCGGCCATGCTCGTGCCCTGGAGCCCGACGACGAACGAGCTCCACGCGCCGGTCCTCGGGTTGTAGAAGCGCGACTTGCACACCGCGAGGCCGGGGTTGATCGAGAAGCCCGTGCAGACGGCGTAGACGTAGCTGTTCGTCTTCGCGACCGGGTCGCCACCGCCGCCCGGCGCGGCGACGCTGATCGCCGAGCGCCCGAAGTTCGAGTACGGCGCGAACGCGTCGATGTTCTCGTACGGCCCGTTGGCGGTCGTCGCCTTCGTCGGACCGGTGGCCGAGACGCAGACCACGGCGGGGGAGTCGCAGTACGACGCGTAGAGGCCGGCCACGTGCACGAGGCCGTCCGCGTCGGTCGTGTCCGACGTCGGGATGATGTTGTGGTCGAGGTCCCACGACGAGTTACCAGCCGCGACGACGATCAGCGTGCCCTTCCGGTTCGCGTAGTTCATCACGCGGTTGATCGTCGCGATGAAGGACGGGCCGTCGCCGCCGCGCGCGCTGGCCGCCCGCCGCGTGAAGCCGCCACCGAGGCTCATGTTGATCACGTCGAGCCCGTGATCGGCCGCGTACAGGATCGCCGAGAGCGTGCCGCTCGTCGGGCAGGAGCCCTCGTACTTCGGCTTCGTTCCCGGCGAGCAGACCTTCAGGCCGACGAGCGTGATCCCCGACGTGACGCCCGCGGCCGCGCGGCCGTTGCTGACCACCGTGGCGGCGACGTGCGTGCCGTGGAAGTTGAGGTCGGCGATCTCGTGCGCGCCGGGGAAGTACTTCTGAACCGTGTCCTGCTGCTTCTTCGGGAGGAAGGACTTCGAGAGCGCGAGGTCGACCCGCCCGTAGAGGTCGGGCGACAGGTAGTCGATCCCCGTGTCGAGGATGCCGACGCGCGTCGTCGACTTGCCGAGTCCGGCGCCGTTAGGCAGGGCCCACGCGGCCGGAGCGCTGATCGCGCGCATGTTCCACTGGCGCGGGAAGAAGAACGCCGTCGCCGGCTTCGCGGCGCTCGCCGGCTCGGCGAAGGTGACCTCCGCCGCGTCGAGCTGCGCGTCGTTCGCGCCCTCGAGCACCGTGTACGCGTCCGCGTCCACCGCCTGGACGTCCTGGCGCGCCGCGAGCTGGTCGGCGCTCGCGTCATCGAGACCCGCCACCGCCGCCACGCCGACGCCCGAGTGTGCGAAGATGACCTCGCCGCCCATCGCCGCGACCTTGGCCGCGAAGTCGGCCGGGATCGAGTTGCCCTTGAAGCGAACGAGATAGTTGCCGGCGACGCCTTCGTCATCGGTCGTCGCGACGAGCGCGGACGGCGCGCCGATCGCCGACGCGTTCGGCGTGAGCACCGTATCGGCCGAGCAGCCGGCGAGCGCGACAGCACCGGCGAGCGCGACGGGGAGACTGAGCTTCCGCAGTTCCATGAGCGTCATTCCTGGGAGAGGGTCGAGAGGTGCGCGTACAGACGAAAAGATCTTCCGCCGTCGCAGCCAGTAGAGGCGCGCCGGATCGTGACCGCAGACAGTGGTTTTCATGGAACGCGTGACCCAGTTCACCAGCCGACTGTGCCGCGCGAGCGGAGGGATAGTACGGTTTCCGACAGACCTCGGCAAGAAGTCCAGCGCCAGCCGTTTGTCAGGGACTGAACAGGTGGCCAGCGGGCGCGAGCGGAGAGCCGCTGCCGCGCCGGGGTCAGCCTCTGGCGGGGACGTCCGCGGCGGGAGTCTCCGCTTCCGCCTCGTAGGCGACATCGATCTCCATCCCGTCGCGCCCGACGGTGACGTTCGCGAAGCGCTCCTTCGCCTCGCGCTCGAGGTCGGAGGCGTCGCGCGAGTAGCGCGCGGAGAAGTGCGTGAGCACCAGCCGCTTCACTCCGGCGCGGGCGGCGACGTCGGCGGCCTCGCGCGCCGTCGAGTGGCCCGTCTCGACGGCGCGCTCCGCTTCCTCGTCACCGAAGGTGGCTTCGTGCACGAGGAGATCGGCCCCGGTCGCGATGGCGACGGTGCGATCGGAGGGACGCGTGTCGCCGGTGAGAACGATACGCCGTCCCTTTCGCTTCTCACCGACGAGCGACGCCGCATGGACGACGCGGCCGTCGTCGAGCGTCACCGACTCGCCGCGATGGATCTTTCCCCAGAGCGGGCCTTCCGGAATGCCGAGCGCGCGCGCGAGCTCCGGATTGAATCGCCCGCGCCGCTCGTCCTCGACGAGCGCGTAGCCCAACGCGGTCGCGCCGCCGTGCTCGGCAAGATAGGGGACGATCGCGTACGCGTTGCGCTTCACCGGCTGCTCGGGCTCGAGCTCGGTGATCTCGACCGGGAACGTTAGGCGGTCGGCGCCGAACTGCTCCGCCTTGCGAAGGATGCGCGTCGCGCCCTTCGGTCCCCAGAGGCGGAGCGGCTCCGTGCGTCCCTGGAGCGCCATCGTGCGCGTGAGGCCGATCAGGCCGATCAGGTGATCGGCGTGGAAGTGCGTGAAGAAGATGTCGGCCAGCCCGAAGGCGACGCCGTAGCGCATCATCTGGCGCTGGGTGCCCTCGCCGCAGTCGAAGAGCAGGGTCTCCCCCTCGCGCACGACCGCGATGGACGAGACATTGCGTTCGACGGTGGGTCGGGACGCCGAAGTCCCGAGCAGGCGGATCGAGAGCGACATGGCGCTGAATATAGCCCGACGAGATCGAGTCACAGGCCTAGTCGAGCCCGTCAGCGTGTAATGGTCCCGCCCTTGCAAAACGCCCAATTCCGCGATCGGCACGGAGGCAGATCGCGGTCAGCGGTTCGGTAGCACCGGTTTGGGGCTGCGGGACGGCAGCAGCGGGACGGAGGACCCCCAACACGCGGAGGAGTGATGGCAGAGCGTAGCGAAGGGAAAAGCCGGCGTGGCTTCGCCTCGATGGACCAGTCACGGCAGCGCGAGATCGCCAGCAAGGGTGGTCGCGCGGCGCACGCGAAAGGCACGGCCCACGAGTTCGACTCGAACGAAGCGCGGGCGGCGGGGCGGAAGGGCGGTGAGGCGGTGAGCCGGAACCGCGAGCACATGGCGGCGATCGGCCGCAAGGGCGGTGAAGCGCGCGGGAGCAGCGCGCGCAACAACGCGGCGCGCGGCGCGGCGGCGCGGCTGAGCGCGGAAGGGGCGCGCAACGCCACGGCCGACACCTATCGCTCGACGGAAGGCCGGGCGGATGCGTCGCGTGGAGCGGCGAACCGTGGCGACACGGATCGCACGCAGCAGCTGCGGGCGGAGGATTTCCCGGCCGACCAGGCCCGCGCGTCGCAGACGCGCGAGACCTCGGTGGGCGGGAGCAACAACGAGCAGTCGCGCGAGATCGGCGGGTCGCGGCCGTAACGCCGGGGGGCCGGAGGCTGCAGGCTGGAAGCTGCGGGCTACCGCGGAATGAACCGCGGTTGGAGCGTCGTCTCCAGCCGCGGTTTGCATTTCCGCCGTCGCCGACAGCCTAACGCATCCTCCTAACGCTGCCGCCGTACCGCCGCGAGCACGGCGGGATCGATGTTCCCGCCGCTCAGCACGAGCGCCGCGGGGGTCGGCAGATCGGGAAGCAGCCCGCCGCGCAGCGCGGCCACCCCGACGGCGCCCGAGCCTTCCACGGTCAGCTGCTCCTCTTCGGCGAGCCAGGCGATCGCGCGCGCGATCTCCGCTTCGGGGACGCGCACGATCACGTCGAGCGCCGCGCGGCCGACCGCCAGCCCTTCCTCGTCGATCCCGCCGGCCAGTCCGTCGGCGAGCGTCGGCTCGTGGCCGATGTCGACGATCCGTCCCGCGGCGAGAGAGCGCGCCATCGCGTCGGTGCGCTCGCTCTGCGCGCCGAATATTCGCACCCGCGGCGCGGTCGCGCGCACCCAGCTCGCGATCCCGCCGACGAGTCCACCGCCGCCGACGGGAACGACGATCGCGCGCGCCTCGGGCAGCTGGTCGAGGATCTCCACCGCGACGGTCCCCTGTCCGGCGATGAGCGCCTCACCGGCGCACGGGTTGACGAAGCGCGCTCCCTCGCGCGCCGCCATCGCGAGCGCCGCCGCGTGCGCCGCGTCGTAGTCGGGACACGACGTATCGACGCGCGCACCGAGCCGCGCGATGCCCTCACGCTTCACCGCGGGCGCGGAGGAAGGAACGAAGATCGTCGCCGGGATCCCGAAGTGCCGCGCCGCCCAGGCGACGCCCATCCCGTGATTCCCCGCCGAGGACGCGACGACACCGCGCGGCCGATCCGCTTCCGGGATCGACGAGAGCGCGTTGAACGCGCCGCGCAGCTTGAACGATCCGGTGAGCTGCTCGCACTCGAGCTTGAGGTACACGTCGCCGCCGGCGATTCGCGACAGCGATTCGGAGCGACGAAGCGCGGTCCTCCGCGCGACGCCCGTCAGGCGCTGCGCTGCTTCATGCACGAGGCTCGAAGGGACGAGAGCGGACATCCGCTCAAGCTAATCGAGGCTTGTCGCAGCGCTCACGCCGAGCGCGCGAGATCGAGATCGGTCTGGCCGCTCCAGTGCGCGACGTAGCGGGCGACGTCGAACTTCCCCCGGGCGCGGTCGAGGGACATCGGGCGGATCGTGCCCCACACCGGACGCGTCGCGAAGGGGCGGTCGAACTTCCCGAAGCACCAGAGGATGTTCGAGTAGCTGTTCGGATCGCGGCCGTCGAGCGCGTAGTGGTCGTTCAGCCAGACGAGATGCGAGAGCGCGTCGACGTAGCGGTCGGTCCAGAGCAGCACCGATTTCCCCCAGAGCATCCGCACCGCGTTGTGCATCTGCCCCGTGAGCAGGAGCTCGCGCTGCCCCGCGTTCCAGAGCGGCTCCCCGGTCGCCCCGGCGGCGAGTTGCTCGCGCGTGTAGATGGTGTCGCGCGCGTCACCCTCGTGCTCTTCCATCGAGCGATGCACCCATCCCGGGAGTGCGTCGAGCGTCGCGTGCGCGCGGTTGTGCAGGCAGAAGTTGAGCGAGAGCTCCCGCCAGACGATCATCTCGTCGAGAAACGCCTCGGCCTCCGCGGGCGGCGCGTGCTGCAGCGCGGCGCGCGCCACCTCGGCGGCGCTGACGTGGCCGTGGCGAAGGTACGGTGAGAGGCGGCTCGAGCCGTCGCCATCGGTCGGATCGGAGCGGCGCGTGCTGTAGCTCTGCAGGCCGGTGGCGACGAAGTGCGCGAGCCGCGCCCGTGCGGCGCGCGTTCCGCCGTGCGCGGGCGCGGGCGGAACGTCGTGGTCGATCTCGCAGCGCGCGACTTCAGCGGCGATGTCCACCCGCGCGACGTCGAGCGCGTCGATCTCGAGCGCGGCGAGGAGCGCGGGAGCGAGCTCGCGCCGCGGCGCCCGGTCGGCCACCGGCTCGAGCGAGATGTCGCGCAGCTTCGCGAGCTTCGGGCGGATCGTGCGCGCGGCGTACTCCTCGCGCGGGAGCATCGCCGCGGGAACGACGCCCACCGAGTCCACCGCGACGACGCGACAGGGCGCGCTCCGCGCGAGCTGCGCCGTCCGCTCGGCGACGCCACCGGTCGGATACGCGTCGGTGACGACGAGACATGCGCGCGCGATCGCGCGGTCCATCGCGCGCGACCGCTCGGCTTTCGTCCTCCGCAGGATGAAGCGGAAGGTGTAGCCCATCGCCTCCGCCGCGCGCGCGATGTCCTGCGCGCCCTGCATCGCGAAGGTGTGCGTGCGGTCCGACGCGTGCTCTCCCGCGCAGTCGAGCTCCTGGAGGATGAGCAGCGGCCGGTTGAGCCGGTCGGCCTCGAGCGTCGCGAAGCGCAGCGCCCAGTTCTCGTGGATGCGCTGGGTGCTCTGCATGAGGTAGAGCACCAGCTCCCCCTCGGGGACCAGTCGCATCTCGTTCACGCGCGCACAGCGCTGCGCGAGCTGATCGCGTACGTAAGGGGAGCCGAGTGGGTGCATGCGGCTCCAACGGGTGCTGTCGAGGGATGGTTCCTGTGGCCGGGGTCGGTTGAACGGCCATGAGGCAGAACCGAACGGCCACGAGGCTAGTGTCATGACTCCGAGTCAGGAGGCAGGAGGCAGAACGGCCAGGCAGGAGGCAGAACGGCCGGGCAGGAGGCAGAACGGCCAGGAGGGACAACGGCCAGCCTCGTGGCCCCGCTGCCTCCTGCCTCACGCCTCAGCCGTGATGACACTAGCCTCGTGGCAGGGTAGTTCTGCCTCCTGGCTTCGGCCGTGATGACACGAGCCTCGTGCCTTCTGATTATCTGCGTGTCTCGTGGTTTCGCCGC
>DATAIN010000217.1:0-3922 GCA_036262635.1 Gemmatimonadaceae bacterium
GCAGCGGCGGACTGCGCCAGATCGTGCGCGCGAGCTGCACCGCCTCGTCCGGCGTCGCGACGCCGACGCGCTTCATCCCGACATCGAGCTCGACGTACACCCCGATCTCGCGATCGACGACGCACGCGGTGGTCGAGAGCTGCTCGACCGCGGTCGCGGAGTCCACGGCGACGGTGATCCGCGTCTCGCGCGGGAGCGTCATCAACCGCGCGAGCTTCGCCGAGCCGATGGGCGGATACGCGAGCAGGAGATCGCGCGAGACGTCCGCCATCACCTCGAGCTCGCGCGTGGTCGCGCAGGTGAGGCGATGGCGCCGAGCCGCACCTGCTCGGCGGCGATCCGCGGCGACTTGTGCGTCTTCACGTGCGGGCGCAGCGAGAGGCCATGCAGCGCCGAGTACGTCGCCATCGCCTCGAGGTTGTTGGCGAGGCGATCGAGATCGACCATCGCCGCGGGGGTCTCGAGCTCGCCGACGCGCTGCGGCGGCGGCGCATCGGGAAAGCGCGGGAAAGCGGAGCGGCGTCCGCCGGAGGGATGCTTCATCGCGCTCACGCGCCGAGGCGGATGGTCTGGCCGGTGACGTCGCGCGCCGCGTCCGAACAGAGCCAGCGCACCGCGTCGGCGACGGACTCGCGCTCGACGTAGGCCTTGTCGCTCCCCATCTCGCTCACGTTCTGCGCCGTGCGGATCATCGTCGGCGCGATCGCGTTGGCGCGGACGCCATTGTCGCGCTCCTCCTGCGACACCGCCTGCATGAGCGCGAGCACGCCCGCCTTCGAGGCGACATAGGCGCTCATGTTGGCGATCCGCGCGCCGGGGAGCGCGGCCGCGGCGGCGAAGTAGACGAGCGCTCCGCGCCCGCGTCGCAGCGCGGGGAGAAAGGCGCGCGTCGCGAGGTAGGCGGTGGTGAGCCCGATGGCGAACATCCGGTTCCAGGCGGAGAGATCGCTCTCCGCCACCGGCCCGCTCATCGCGAACCCCCCGGCCGCGGCGACGAGCGCGTGCAGCGGCGCGCCGTCGCTGCCTAACGCGTCGCGGGCGGCGCGCGCGACGTCGCCGGGGTCGGTGAGGTCGGCGACGATCCCGCGCACGCGCGCACCCGTCTTCGCGATGTCGGCGGCCCGCGCTTCGACCTCACGGTCGCGGTCGATGAGCGCGAGCGACGCACCCTCACGCGCGAACGCCGCCGCGATCGCCTCGCCCGCCTGCCCGGCCCGTCCGACGCCGGTGATCACGATCAGTCGCTGCTCGCTCATCTCCGGGCGGAATATGGGCCGATGCGGCGCAGGGTCAACGGCTCCACTCGAGATACGGAGTGAAGCGGCGATGCGTGTCCGACGCGCGACGCTCTCGCCCGGCGTGCCCCAAGGCCTGTTCAGGGCCTCGGCGGGTTGTAACAGGAGCCGTGGAGGGCAGGGAGTGGGTCGGTGAGAGCTGCTGCTCATCCCAACCCCTCCCCGCTCTCCACGGCTCCTGTGAATCTTGCCGAGCAACAGTCGATGAGAATCCGCGGCGATCTGCGCGCGTCCTATCGCCCGCCGCGTCCCGCGCTCAGCCCAGCGTCGCGTAGTACCGCAGTCCCCCGGGGGTCGCGCGGAAGCCCGCGAGCGCGAGTGCGGCCGCGTGGCGGCTGGTCACCGCGGGCTTGCCGTCGATCGTCTCGACGACGAGATCGCGCGGCGTCGTTCCGCGATGGAGCTCGCGGACGAGGGCGCGCGCGGCGGCGCCGACCTCGCTGTCGCCGATGTCCGGGGCGATGGAGAGTCGCTTGCCGCGCGCCTCCGAGGAGAGGAGCACGACGCCGCCCCGCATCACGAGCAGCGCGTCGCGGCCGCGCGGGCGCTCGTGCACCGCGCGCGGCGGCTCGACGCGGAGTGCATACGGGCTCGCCGGATCGCTCGCGCGGATGACGACGAGCGGCGCGCCGGGATCGGTCGCTGCGGCGCGCAGCATCTCCACCGCCTCGGGCAGCGCGAACTGCGCGCCGGCGAGTCCGCGCACGAAGTAGCCGCGCCGGACGTCGCCGCGCAGCTCCATCTTTCGCAGCTCGTAGTAGATCGCGCGCCAGGAGACGGGCGGCTTCTCGCGCCGCCACCAGTCGCGCGAGACGATCCCGTAGCGGTCGAGCCACTGCCGCGCGACGCGCTCGGCGCGCTCGTCCTCCGCGAGTGGGGCGCCGAGCACGCCCGGCGCCCGCAACAACGTCCAGCGCCCCTGCCACGGGGCGTTCTCGTCGCACGCGCCGGGGAGATCGGGACGTCGCCACTTCGGCAGGCGGCGCAGGTTCGCGCGGCGCTGCACCACGGGACGCGACGCGGTGAAGCTCTCGGGGAGCCAGCGCGTCGGGTCGGGAGCGACGCCGCGACCCGGGGCGGTCGGCATCGTCCGCCAGCGGGCCACGTCACGCGCCGCGTCGGGCGCGTCGCTCGTCGCCAGCGCCGCGGCGACCAGCTCGCGCAGGCCGTCGCGCACCTGACGCGCGCCGAGCCCGCTCGCGACGACGATGTCGCCGAAGAACGACGCGCCCTGGCCGGCGAGCACCTCGCGGACGCGGCGGGCGAGCTCGCCTAACGGCGGGTCCGCCTCCGGCTCGAGCCAGAGCTGCCCCGTGCCGCGCTCGAGGAAGCGGATGCCGGTGAGGGTGCGCGTCCCCGCCTTCTCGTCGAGGGTGCCCGTCCCCGCCCAGACCAGCTCCCCGGTGAGCGCCAGCCGCGAGAGGTCGTCGTCGGTGAAGCTCTCGATGCGCGAGGGGAGATAGTGCCGCCACCAGCCGTCGGCGGGACGCGCCAGGCCGTAGAGCTGGCGCACGACGTCGGCCGCTCCCGCCGCGCCGCGCACGCGGTCGCGCTCGTCCACGTGCTGCCAGCGGAGGAGGAAGGCGGCGAGGACGGGAAGCTCCACCGCCTCCACCGCCCGTCGCGCCGCGGCGAGCTCGCGGCGGCGCGCCAGCTCGAGCACCGCGCGGGTGCACCACCGCGGCACGCCGTCGGTGGACCCGACCCGCACCAGTCGCTGCGCGCGCTCCCACTCGGCGATCCGCGCCTCGATCTTCGCGACGGGGATGTCGTAGCGCGCGCGGATGTCGGCCACCGAGACCGCCCCGGCGAGCGCGAGCCAGCGCCAGAGGATCTCGCGTCGCGCCGCTCCCCGCGTGAGAGTGGCGTGACGGAGCATCTCGGGCACGGCGTCGCTCGCGGCCGCCTCGCCGGACGCTTCGCCGCGGCGCACCGTCGCCATCGCGGTCTCGCCGAAGGCGGCGACGTAGCGTGGATAGTTCTCGGTGAGGATGACGCGCCACTGCGGGCCGCCGCTCGTCGGGATCGCGACGCTGATGGCGCGTCCTCGCGCCATCAGCTCCTCCAGTGGACTGCCGCGCACTCCTTCCTCCGCCGTCGCGATCCGCGCCTGCAGCTCCTCGACCGTGAGGTCGCCCGCGCGATCGAGGAGGATCGCCAGCTCGTCCGCGGTGCGAGCGCGCCGGCCGGGCGCCGTGCCGCGCCGCCCGGCGAGCACCTCCTCCACCGCGGCGAGCGTCGCGTCCTCGGGCACCGACTCGCCGCTGATCCCCTGCAGCAGCGCACGATCGAGCGAGAGCATCGCCGCGCGGCGCTCGGCGCGCGGCACGTCGTCCCCGTACATCCAGTCCATCACGAAGCCGAACTGCAGGCTCGCCGCGAAGGGGGAGGGGATCTCGGTCTCGACGATGCGGATCGCGATGTGGCCGTTCTCGATCTCGGTCAGCACCTGGGCGAGCGCGGGCATGTCGAAGGCGTCCTGCAGGACGTCGCGGTAGGTCTCGACGAGGATGGGGAAGGACGGGAACTGCCGCACCGCCTCGAGCAGGTCGAGCGACTTGAGACGCTGCAGCCAGAGCGGCATCCGGCGGCGCGGGTTGCCACGCGCGAGGAGCAGCGCGCGCGCC
>DATAIN010000218.1:0-4435 GCA_036262635.1 Gemmatimonadaceae bacterium
TCTGGGAAGGCGATCGTGCCTCGTGGGTGAACGGCAACGTGCGCGTGCTCGACGGCCCGAACGCGGGCGCCATCGCGCCGGCCGGCGCCCAGGGGTTCCCCGGCTTCCAGCCAAGCGACGCGACCAACGAGATCCGCGACAACGAGGCGTTCTATCTCGATCTCGAGGGGAACGCGGGTTCCGCGGTGAACCTCGGCGCCGCGGCGCGCGTCGAGCGCTACTCCGACTTCGGCTCGCAGGTCACCGGGAAGGTCCAGGGACGGTGGGAGCTCGTGCCGGGATACGCGTTCCGCGCCGCGATCGGCAACGGCTTCCGGGCGCCCTCGCTGCAGCAGGAGTTCTTCACCGCGACGTCGACGAACTTCATCGCCGGCGTCCCCTACGACATCAAGACCTTCACCGCGACGAGCCCGATCGCGCAGGCGCTCGGCGCCGAGCCGCTCAAGCCGGAGAAGTCGGTGAACGTCAGCGTCGGCTTCACCGCGGAGCCGGTGAAGAATCTCTCCCTCACGGTGGACGGCTATCGCATCAACATCGCAGACCGCATCGTGCTCTCGGAGAACTTCACCCAGCAGGCCTTCCGCGACACGCTGCGCAACCGCAACCCCAACTTCGCGACGATCGGCGGCGGCCGCTTCTTCACGAACGCGATCGACACGAAGACGCGCGGTCTCGACGTCGTCGCGCGCTACGGCATCGGCTTCGGCAGCGCGGGGACGTTCCGGCTGACGACGGGGATGAACTGGACGAAGACCAAAGCGACGCGCACGTCGGCCACGCCGCAGCAGCTCCGCGGTCTCGACGCGACGCTCTTCGGCCCGGTGGAGAAGAAGCGCATCGAGCGCGGGCAGCCGCGTCGCACGATTCACATCAACGCCGACTACGACGTCGGGAACTGGATCTTCACCGCGCACGAAGCCTATTTCGGCGCGGTGACCGCGGCGACCACGCTCACCGCGGCGCCCTTCTACAGAGAGCAGACCTATCACGGCCGCTGGATCGCCGACGCGAGCCTCGGCTACCGCTTCCCGCGCGGCATGACCTTCAGCGTCGGGGCGAACAACATCTTCAACCAGTACCCCGACCAGGTCATCTCGGTGTTCAGCAACAACGGCGTGCTGCACTACCCGCTGGTGTCGCCGTTCGGGTTCAACGGCGGGTATTACTACACGCGGCTCGCGTGGAACCCGGGGCGATAGACGGCCGGCCGTTAGCCATTAGCCAACGGCCGGCCATTAGCCATTAGCCGTTAGCGTCGAGAAACGGCGGCCGGGGGGATATTCCTCCGGCCGCCGTCGTCGTTCCCCTCCACGCGCTTCCAACGCAGTCGCTCAACGCTAACGGCTAACGGCCAACGGCCGAGTGCTGTCCGTCGCCGGTTGTTCCCCCTCGCGCCCCCCGATAACTTTCGCCCGTCACCGCGTTTTCTTCTTTCGCGCCCCTCACGCGTCAGGTCATGGCGGATCTTTCACGTACGCCTGTAATCGTTTCGGCGGCTCGCACGCCGGTCGGGAAGTTTCTCGGCGGTCTCTCCACGCTGCGCGCGCCGGAGCTCGGCGCGATCGCGATCAAGGGCGCGCTCGAGCGCTCGGGAGTTCCCGCCGACCAGATCGACGAAGTCATCATGGGCCACGTCGTGCAGGGCGGGGCGGGACAGGCGCCGGCGCGGCAGGCGGCGCTCGCGGGTGGCATCCCCGCGACGGTCTCCGCGGTCACCATCAACAAGGTCTGCGGCTCCGGGCTGAAGGCGGTGATGCTCGCCGCGCAGGCCATCAAGGCGGGCGACGCGAAGGCGATCGTCGCCGGCGGCCAGGAGTCGATGTCGAACGCGCCGTACTACGTCTTCGGGATGCGCAACGGCGTGAAGCTCGGCGACCAGCAGATGGTGGACGGCGTGATCAAGGACGGACTCTGGTGCGCCAGCTGCAACGTCCACATGGGCGGGCACGCCGAGTACACCGCGCGCAAGGCGAAGCTGACGCGCGAGCAGCAGGACCAGTTCGCGGCGGAGTCGCACCGGCGCGCCGTCGCCGCGCAGAAGGCGGGGAAGTTCCGCGAGGAGATCGTCCCGGTGAGCATCCCCGGCAAGAAGGGGCCGACGGTCGTCGACGCCGACGAAGGCCCGCGCGCCGACAGCACGGTCGACTCGCTCGCGAAGCTGCGTCCCGCCTTCCCCGGAAAGGAGAAGAACGAAGAGCTCACCGTCACTGCCGGCAACGCGTCGAGCCTCAACGACGGCGGGTCCGCGCTCGTCGTGACGAGCGAGGAGTTCGCGCGCGCGCACGGGCTGGACGTCCTCGCCCGCGTCACCGGCTACGCGACGGGAGCGGGGAACCCGCAGGAGCTCTTCTTCGCGCCGGTGACCGCCGTGCGCAATCTCATGAAGAAGAGCGGGACGAAGATCGGCGACTACGGCCTCGTCGAGGCGAACGAGGCGTTCGCGTCGCAGGCGCTCGCCGACGGCGCGGAGCTCGGCTGGGACTGGAACCGCGTCAACGTGAACGGGGGCGCGATCGCGATCGGCCACCCGATCGGGGCGAGCGGTGCGCGCGTGCTGACGACGCTTCTCCACGCGATGAAGGACCGCAACGTCGACACCGGGCTCGCCACGCTCTGCCTCGGCGGAGGGGACGCGGTGGCGTTGAGCGTCGAGCAGGTCTGAGCGATGAGCACGAACACGATGCTCCGGGCGATCGCCATGCCGCGTGGACAGCGGCTCACCGCCGTGAAGGTCGTCGGCTTCGCCGTCGCGCTCGCGCTGGCGGCGCAGATCGCGATCCCGCTCCCCGGCACGCCGGTGCCGTTCACCCTGCAGCCGCTCGTCGTCGTCCTCGCAGGCTTCTGGCTCGGTCCAGTGGCCGCGGTCGCGAGCATGACGACGTACCTGCTGGCGGGCGCGGTCGGGCTCCCCGTCTGGGCGCCGTTAGGCGCGCCGGGCGTCGCGCGCCTCGTCGGGCCGACGGGCGGCTACCTCCTCGCCTATCCGCTGGCGGCGTGGGTTGCGTCGGTGCTCGTGCGCCGCGCGGGCAGCGTCGGCGGCCGCATCGCGGCGGCGATCGCGGCGATGGCCGTGATCTACGCCGGCGGGCTGGCGCAGCTGGCGGTGCTCACCGGGAGCGTGACCGTCGCCGCGCTGCTCGGCGCGGCGCCCTTCGCCGGGCTCGATCTCGTGAAGTGCGTGATCGCGGCCATCCTCGCCCCGAAGCGACTTAGCGAGGCGCGGTGAGCGCGTCGGCCCTGTTGCTGTCGTCGCAGGGCCGGCTTCGCTCGGGGTGGCGGGCGGCGCTGTTCCTCCTGCTCGCGTTCGCACTCACGCTCGTGCTCATGAGCGCGCTCGACGCGTTCCACGTCCGGATTCGCAGGCCCGAGTACGAACCGTACGCGGATCAGTGGCTCGTCCTCGTCGGCGCGCTGCTCGGCGCGCACTGGATCCTTCTCCGCTTCGTCGACCGCACCGGTTGGGGGTACGTCGACCTCGCCCGGCGGTCGGCCGGGCCGCGGCCGCTTTCCTTCGGCCTCGCCTCCGGGGCGCTGGCCATCGGCGTCCCATCCCTGCTGATGCTCGCCGCCGGCTGGTTCGCGCTCTACCGCGAGCCGCACGCGGACCGCCTCTGGGCGGACACCTTCTCGACGCTGGTTGTCCTCGTCACAGCGGCATTCGCGGAAGAGCTGATGGTGCGAGGCTACCTGCTCAGCGCCCTCGCCGATGGCATCGGGCGCTGGCCCGCCATCGCGACGACGAGTCTCCTCTTCGCGGCGCTTCATCTCGGAAACCCTAACGTTTCGCCAATCGCCCTGGTCGTCGTGGCGCTTGCCGGGGTCTTCCTCGCGATCGTGCGCTACTCGACCGCCAGCCTCTACGCCGCGTGGATGGCGCATCTCGCCTGGAACGCGACGATCGTGCTCGTCATGCATGCCGTCGTCAGCGGACAGTCATTCCCCACCGATGGCTGGTCGATCTTCGAGCGCGGACCCGACTGGATCACCGGCGGGTACTGGGGCCCCGAGGGCGGCCTCGGCGCCGCGCTGGGCCTCGCCGGCGGGACGGCGCTGCTCCTCATCCGCGACCGCCGTGCGCGCGTCGCGAACACCTCGAACGCTCTCCTGAACGCATGAGCCAGAAGATCGCCGTCATCGGCGCCGGACAGATGGGGAACGGGATCGCGCACGTCTTCGCGCAGTCGGGATTCCCGGTGACCATGATCGACGTCGCCCAGGCGGCGCTCGACAAGGGGAAGAGCACGATCGAGAAGAACCTCGATCGCCAGGTGAAGAAGGGGACGATCGACGCTGCGGCGAAGGACGCGACGTTAGGCAGGATCGCGCTGAACACCGGCGTCGCATCGGCCGGCGACGCCGCGCTCGTCGTCGAGGCGGCGACGGAGAACCGGGACCTCAAGTTCCGGATCTTCTCCGACCTCGACAAGGTGGCCCC
>DATAIN010000219.1:0-5403 GCA_036262635.1 Gemmatimonadaceae bacterium
GAATGGCTAGATTGGGCTCGTGACCACGAAGATCTACACGAAGACCGGCGACAAGGGCGACACCGCGCTCTTCGGCGGTGGCCGGGTTCCGAAGGATGACGCGCGCGTCGATGCGTACGGTGACGTCGACGAGCTGAACGCGGTGCTCGGGCTCGCGCGGTCGATCGAGCTCATGCCGCGCATCGACGAGGTGCTGCTTCCCGTGCAGCGCGATCTCTTCGCGATCGGTGCGCTGCTCGCGACACCGGACCACGAGAAGATGCATCAGCAGCTCGAGAAGGCGCGCATCGACGATGGGCGCATCGCGCAGCTCGAGCGGGCGATCGACGAGGGCGAGTCGGAGCTCGAGCCACTGAAGGCGTTCATCCTCCCGGGGGGGACGCCGAAGTCGGCGGCGCTGCACGTCGCGCGCACCGTCTGCCGCCGCGCCGAGCGCCGCGTCGTGCACGTCGCCCGCGACGTGCCGATCCCGCCGCTCGTCGTCGTCTACCTGAACCGCCTCTCCGACCTGCTCTTCGTCCTCGCGCGCGTCGCCAACCGGCGCGCCGGCGCGGGCGAGGTCACCTGGTGACGCAGCGCAGCATCGCGCTCCCCGGATACGAGGTCATCGTCGGGCGGGGCGCGCTGCACGAGGTCGGCGCCGTCGCCGCCGCGAGGACGCGCGCCCATCACTACGCCATCGTCAGCGACGAGCGCGTCGCGCCGCTGTACGCGCAGCGTGTCCGGGCCTCGCTCGCGCTGGCCGCGCCGCAGGCGAAGCTCTCGCTGCTGCTCGTGCCGCCCGGCGAGGAGCACAAGACGCGCGAGCTCTGGGCGCAGCTCACCGACCAGCTCCTCGCCGCCGGCGCGGGGCGCGACGCCGCCGTCATCGCGCTGGGTGGCGGGGTCGTCGGCGACCTCGCGGGCTTCGTCGCCGCGACCTACATGCGCGGCATCCCCGTCGTTCAGGTGCCGACCACGCTTCTCGCGATGGTCGACGCCTCCGTCGGCGGCAAGACCGCGGTCGACACCCCGGCCGGGAAGAATCTCGTCGGCGCGTTCCATCCGCCCGCCGCGGTGATCGCCGATCCCGACACGTTAGGCACCCTGCCCCTCCGCGAGCGCCGGGCCGGGCTCGCCGAGGTGCTGAAGCACGGCGTCGTCGCCGACGCCGCCTACTTCGCCAACGTCGTCGAGCTCCTCCCGCGCCTGGCCGCGGAGGGGGGCGCGATCGACCCCGCCTTCACCGACGTCGTGGCGCGCAGCGTCGAGATCAAGGCGAGCGTCGTCGCGGAGGACGAGCGCGAGGGGGGACGCCGGAAGATCCTCAACTTCGGGCACACCCTCGGCCACGCCATCGAGCTCGCGAGCGGCTATCGCCTGTTGCACGGCGAGGCGATCGCGATCGGGATGGCGCTCGAGGCGGAGATCGCCGAGCGCATGCAGCTCGCCGATCGGGGCACCACCGCGCACATCCGCGACGCGCTCCTCGCCGCGGGACTGCAGCCGGACTTTCCCCATCGCCTCGACGCGCGCGCGGTGCTCGGCGCGACGCGCTCCGACAAGAAGGCACGTGCGGGCGCGGTGGAGTACGCGCTCCCGACTCGGATCGGTGCGATGGCGCCGGCGGAGGGGCGATGGAGCGTGCCTGTTGCGGACGACATCGTGCTCGCGGTGCTCGGCGCGGGCGAGTGACGCGGATCGGAGCTCGATGGCAACTTTTGCTCGGCAACTGCTCAGGGCCTTGATTGGGTAACTGCAACTACTCTTTGGTACGCCGAGGCGGTGAGGTGGGGAGAACTGCAACTGCACACCCATCGAGGTGTTTCTCCTGCCGTGCTCACCGCCTCACTGCCTCGGGCGTTCCTCGAATGTGGTTGCAGTTACCCAATCAAAGCATCACACCTCGAGATCTGAGGACGGTCGCGATCCCGACGAGCGCGCACCGAGCTCGGATCCGAGTGACGAGCCGGCCATCCCGACTGTCTGTTCGATGATGACCATTCGCCGTCTCTCCTCTCTTCGCGCATGAAGCGCGCGCTCCTGCTGGCCGCGGGCGCGCTCGTCATCGCGCTCGGCGGTGTCTCGGGGCTGAGCCGCGCGTCGGCGCAGCGCGAGCCGCTGCGGCACGCGCCGGTGGTCGTCTTTGCCGACCCGATGCTCGAGCCGGTGGTCGTCCGGCAGCCGGCGACGAAGGCGCGCCGCACCCCGTTCACCCGCGCGCGCGATGGTGAGCCGATCCCGGTCGAGATCACCGCGTACTGCCTGAGCGGCACGACGCGGCGCGGGCGCTGGGTGCGCCCGGGGATCGTCGCCGCGGATCCGCGCGTCTTCCCGCTCAGCCGCTACATCGAGCTGTTCGACGGTCCGCGCTACCTCGGCAAGTTCCTCGTCGACGACACCGGACTGCTGATCAAGGGGCAGCACATCGACGTCTGGGTCCCCACCTGCAAGGAAGCCGTCCGCTTCGGCCGCGTGCAGGGGACCGCGGTCCTGGTACCGCGGAAGAAGCGTTAGGCAGGAGCTCCGGCACCCGGCACCCGGCACCCGGCACCCGGCACCCGGCACCCGGCACCCGGCACCCGGCACCCTTAACAGCAGATAACCGCGCCACGCACGGAACCCCGTTGCGCCGCGGGGTAGAGCTCTCCGACATTCCAGAACCGGAGACGATAACCATGCGCCTGCTGCTGGCCGAGGACGACGTCTATCTGAGCGCGATGCTCGCGAAGGGACTGCGCGAGCATGCGTACGCCGTGGACGTCGCGCCCGACGGTGAGGCCGCGAGCTATCAGGCCGCGGTCAACGAATACGACGTCGTGATCCTCGACGTCCTCATGCCGCGGCGCGACGGCTTCGAGGTCTGCCGTGAGCTGCGCGCGCGCGGGCTCACCATGCCCGTGTTGATGCTCACCGCGAAGGACGAAGTCGCCGATCGCGTCGAGGGGCTCGACGCCGGTGCCGACGACTATCTCGCGAAGCCCTTCGACTTCGGCGAGCTGCTCGCGCGGCTGCGCGCGCTCCTCCGCCGCGCGCGCGAGGTGCGCCCGGAGCAGATCGTCGTCGGCGATCTCGTCGTCGATACGCGCGGCCAGGTGGCGCGGCGCGGAGGCAGGATCGTCCCCCTCACGACCAAGGAGTACTCGCTGCTCGAGTATCTCGCGCGCAACGTCGACCGCGTCGTCGGGCGCGCCGACATCTGCGCCCACGTCTGGGACGACAACCACGACCCGTTCTCCAACGCGATCGAGGTCTACATCAATCGCCTGCGGCGGAAGGTGGACGAAGGACGCGCCCCGCTCATCCACACGCGCCGCGGCGCGGGTTACATCCTCAGCGCCGCCACGGACGAGTGAGCGCGCCATGATCGACACGGTCCGCGGCCGGCTCGCGCTCTGGCACACCCTCGTGCTGGCCGCGCTGCTGGTCGCGTTCGCGTCGCTCTCCTACGGGATCCTGCATCGCACGCTCGCGCGTCGCACCGACGCGTACCTCGCCGCGTCCACGAGCGCGGTCGCCCTCGACCTCGGCACCGCGCACGTCGCCGACATGGCCGACTCCCTCGCCGCGGAGGACGCGCTCGGCGAGTTCGGGATGCGCGACCTCGGCTTTCTCGTCTACGACGATCGCGATCGGCTGGTCGCGAGCGACGCGCCGCTTCCCGGCGACCCGGGGGGATGGTCGATCGACACGGCGATGGTGCACGCCGCGGTGCGCGGCACCTCGGGGAGTCCGCGCTTCGCGACGATCCCGCGAGGGCGTGGCGGGATCCGCATCTACGCCCTCCCCCGTCATTCCGTCTCGGGGCGTCGGATCCTCGTCGTCGGCGCGACCTCGCTCGACGATCAGGCGGCTCTGCTCGCCGAGTTTCGCACGGGTTTCGTCGCCGCGATCTTCATCGCGCTGCTGCTCTCGCTCGCCGGCGGATACGCGCTCGCCCGGCGCAGTCTCGCGCCCGTGGTCGCGATGAGCGAGCGCGCCGCGGAGATCGGCGCCACGAGTCTGCACGAGCGGCTCCCCGTCGCCAACCCCAACGACGAGCTCGGGCAGCTCGCGCGAACGTTCAACGATCTCCTCGCGCGGCTCGACACCGCCTTCGAGCAGCAGCGGCGGTTCATGGCGGACGCGTCGCACGAGCTGCGCACCCCGGTGGCGATCATGCGTGGCGAGGCCGACGTCGCGCTGTCCCAGAGCGAGCGCGACCCCGAGGAGTATCGCGGCGCGCTCCGTGTCGTGCGCGACGAGGGGAAGCGGCTGTCGCGCGTCGTCGCCGATCTCTTCCTGCTCGCACGCGCCGATTCGGGTCGTCGCCCGCTGCAGCGCGACGCGGTCTATCTCGACGAGCTGGTGGCCGAGTGCGTGCGCGCGGCGCGAGCGCTCGGCGTGGCGCGGGGGACGACCGTGACGCTCACCGCGCCCTCGCTCGCGCCGGATCCCGCGGCCGGCGACGCCCGCGCCGACTGGCCCTTCGAGGGAGACGAGGAGCTCCTGCGCTCGCTGGTGATGAATCTCCTCGACAACGCGATCAAGCATTCGCCGGCCGGGAGCGCGGTGGAGCTCCGCCTCGACCGCGACGACGCGAGCTATCGGATCAGCGTGATCGACAACGGTCCGGGAATTCCCGATGAGGCGCGCGCGAAGGTCTTCGAGCGCTTCTATCGCGTGGATCGCGCGCGCGCGCGCGAGGCGGCGTCGGATTCAGGGGGCGCGGGACTCGGGCTCGCCATCGCGCGCTGGATCGCCGAGGCGCACCGGGGAAGCCTCATCCTCGTCGAGTCGTCACCGCGCGGGAGTCGCTTCGAGATCGCGCTGCCCCGGCCGCGAGTCGCGAGCCCCGCGGCAACCGCGGCCGGCGATCATTCGGATCACCGGCCGCGGTTCGACGTCACGGCTTCGTCGTAGACGACGGCGAGGCCGGAGTGGCGGGCTTCGCCGGAATCGTGGACGACTTCCCGGCGGTCGCGCTCGACGCCTTGTGCTTCTTCACGCGCTTCTTGTGGCGCGCGCTCGTCTTCGCCGCGTGATGCGTCGTGTCCTGCGCCGCGGCGCTCTGCTGCGCCGGCGCCGGGCTCGTGCTCTGTGCGTGCGCGACGCCCGCGACTGCGAGCGATGCCACGAGCGCGCCAAGCGCGCCGATCGTTCTGCTGTGCATCCTGCCTTCCTCCTCGAACAATGCGGATCGATGCTGCTCGTGCGAGAGAGCAGATGGGGGGCTTCGTCCCTCCGCAACCATGGTAGGAAGGGGGAGCTATCCGGATGATTAAGGGGTGATGCGGGTGCAGTCGAACCAGCGATGCGGGGTGGCGGCGCGAAGCGCCGCGAGACTGCGATACGGGATGCGAAGATGCGAGAAACCGCGATGATACGGGACTGGCCGAGCGCGGGCCGCCTTTGGCGCCGCGCTCGGCCCCATCCCGCATCATG
>DATAIN010000220.1:0-6673 GCA_036262635.1 Gemmatimonadaceae bacterium
GGCCTGAGAGGACGGCGCGTCTGGGCCTGCGACGCGAGCGGGAGGACGGCGAGGAGGGCGACGAGCAGCGCGATACGACGCGGCATGACGGGCGGGGTTGGAGTCGCTCCGATACTACCGGGGGCGATGGCGGCTGTCCACGAATGGCGCTGCGCAGCTACGCACGCGGATTCGAGCTCGGTGCGCAGCGGTCGGGACCGCGACGGTGCTCGGATCTGGAGGCGTGGGGCTTTCATAGGGTAACTGCAACCACATTCGAGGAATGCCCGAGGCAGTGAGACGGTGAGCACGGCGGGAGAAAGACTTTGATGGGTGTGCCCCTGCAGTCCTCCCAACCTCACCGCCTCGGCGTACCGAAGCGCGGTTGCAGTTACCCCATCGAAGCCCGTAGCAGTTGAAGCGCCGCCGTTAGCGAGCGGCAGTTCCCGAGCCGCCGCTCCCCAGCTCGAGCCGGCAGAGTCCGCTAACGCCTCCTCCCCTCCGGAGTCCAACAAAACGCGGGTTCCGGTGTACGATACCTCGGAGCCGATTGCCGGTGCGCGGTTCGTGCAGCGGATCGGATCGCCATGCGGCCAGGAGGGGGAATGAAGCAAGGTCGAATGATCATCGCGGGGCTCGCGGCCACGGTCGCGCTCGCGGCGTGCGACCGTGGATCGTCGGAGTCGGCGAGCCTCGGGCGCGAGCTCGAGGCGGCGTCGGGCGACAGCATGGCGCTCCTCCCGACGCGCGGCAACGCGCAGTTCGTGTCGGCGATCGAGCGGACGAACGCGGTGCCCGCCCGCACCGGCGACGCGCTGATGAAGACCCCCGCCGCGACCGCGAAGAAGCCAACGACGCGCGTGGCGGTGCCGAAGGGCGATCCCCTCCCGGCTCCCCTTCCGAAGGCGGACGGTAAGGTCGCCGCGGTGGATCCGACGCCTGACGATGCGCCGGTGACGGTGATCCCGGCACCCTCGGAGAAGCCCGCCGCGCAGGGCGCCGGCCAGTCGACCACCGAGAAGATGCCCTTCCCCACCGGCGATCGTCGCACCAAGCGCCGCGGTGGCTGGAGCTCGACGAGCGACGTGATCCGGAACGCGCCGTTCCCGATCAACCCATAAAGGCGGGGGCCAGGGGCCAGGCGTGAGGCACGGCGGTATTGCAGCCGCGGTACCTCACCCCTGGCCCCTGGCCCTTTTCAGTCGCCACGCGTAGAACGCCGGCACTCCCGCCAGCAGGATCAGCATCCCCGCCCCCGCCGAGCGCGGAAACTGCGCGACGGTGACGATCGCCAGCGTCCAGAAGGCGAGCACGAACACCGTCGTCGTCACCGGATGGCCGGGCATCCGCATCATCGGCGTCGGCTCGGCGTCGCGCCGACGCGATTCGCGTCGCCGGAAGACGATCAGCGCGGCACCCGTCAGCCCGAAGAAGAGCGCATCGATCGCGACGACGTAGGCGAGGATCGCGTCGTACTTCCCCGAGAGCGCGATGACCGCGGCCCACACTCCCTGCAGGACGATCGCGATGATCGGCGCGCGAGTCACCGGATGGACCGCGGCCACACGACGGAAGAACACGCCGTCGCGCGCCATCGCGTAGTAGACGCGCGGCGCGGTGAGCATTCCCTGGCTGAGGAAGCCCAGCGTCGAGATCGCGATCCCCGCCGCGATGAGCTTCGCGCCGGTGGGGCCGAGGGCGCGCTGCATCACCGCCGTCGCCGGTGTCGACGTCGCCGCGAGCTGCGCGGGACCGAGCACCGTCAGGCAGACCGCGTTCACCGCGAGATACAGCACGATCACGCCGAGCACGCCGTAGAGCAGGCCGCGCGGCAGGTCGCGCTCCGGATTGCGCAGCTCGCCGCCGACGAAGCTCGCCGTCTGCCAGCCGCCGTACGCGAAGAGCACCGGCACCATCGCCGCGGCGAAGGCGAGGAGGGGCGTGCGGCTCACGGCCGACGCGGCGGGCGTGGGCGCGCCGCTCGCCGCGTGAATCCCCGCCCAGCCGACCGTCACCAGCATCACGATCGCGGCGATCTTCAGCACCATGAGCGTGCTCTGCACGTTGCTTCCCGCGCGCGCGCCGAAGCAGTTGACCACCGTGAGCAACGCGAGCGTCGCGACCGCGATCGCGGCGGGGGAGAACGAGACGCCCGTCAGCTCGCGGAAGTATCCGGCGAAGGTCATCGCCACCGCGGCCATTCCCCCGCTCTGCGAGACGAGGAGCAGCGTCCATCCGTAGAGGAAGGCGACGATCGGATGGAACGCGTCGCGCAGATACAGGTACTGTCCGCCCGCACCAGGACGCCGCACCGCGAGCTCGGCGTACACGAACGCTCCGGTGAGCGCCACCAATCCGCCCAGTGCCCACGCGCCGAGGATCGCGACGGGCGATTGCACCGCGCGCGCGACCACGGACGGGTTCATGAAGATCCCCGCGCCGACGATCCCTCCCATCACGAGCATCGTCGCGTCGAACGCGCCGAGCCGCCGCGCGAGAGGCGCCGTCTCGCGGTCGCTCACGACTGCACGCCGAAGGCGAAGACGGTTCGCGACCGGCGTTCCTCGCCGGGCTTGAGCATCGTCGTCGGGAAGCGCAGCTCGTTGGGCGAGTTGGGGAAGTGCTGCGTCTCGAGACAGAGCCCGCCGCGGCGCGGATAGACGACGCCGCGCTTCCCCGCGAAGCTCCCGTCGAGGAAGTTGCCGGTGTAGAGCTGCACGCCCGGCTCGGTGGTGCGCACCTCGAGCGTGCGCCCCGTGGTCGTCTCGTGCACCCGCGCGGCGCGAACCAGCTCGCCCGCCTCGTGCCGGTGGAGGACGAAGTTGTGATCGAACCCGCCCGCGCGGCGCAGCTGATCGTGCGGCGCGTCGATCCGCGTGCCGAGGACCGTGGGGACGCGGAGGTCGAAGGGCGTGTCGTGCACCGGCGCCAGTCCGCCGCGCGGGATCAGCATCGTGTCCACCGGCGTGTAGAAGTCGGCGTCGATCTGCACGACGTGATCGAGCACGTCGCCCGTGCCTTTCAGGTTGAAGTAGCTGTGCTGCGTGAGGTTGACGACCGTCAGGCGGTCGGTCGTCGCGGAGTAGTCGATCACCAGGGCGTCGGCGTCCGTCAGCGTGTACGTCACCGTCACGTGCAGCGTGCCGGGATAGCCCTCGTCGCCGTCGGGGCTCACGTGCCGGAGCACGACGCCGCGCTCCCCCTCGCGCGCGAAGGTCTCGGCGCGCCAGACGATCTTGTCGAAGCCGCGCAGGCCGCCGTGCAGATGATTCGCCCCGTTGTTCGTCGCGAGCCTGTACTCGACGCCCCTGAGCGTGAACCGGCCGCCGGCGATGCGATTGGCGTAGCGCCCGATGATCGCGCCGAAGTAGGGGTTGGGATGCGCGAGGTATCCGTCGAGCGTGTCGAAGCCAAGCACGATGTCACCGAGCCGGCCATCGCGATCGCGCGTCTCGAGCGAGGTGATGATGCCGCCCAACGTGATCGCGCGCAGGCGTGTGCCGCTCGCGTTGACGAGAGTGATCGACTCCACGGCCTCGCCGTCGGGAGTGGTGCCGAACGGCTCGCGGGTCACACCCGTCGTGGCGGCGCTCGCGGCGTCTGGGGAATTCATGGCGGGGATTCTATCCCGTGCACCCGCTCCTTCGCCACGCCCGCGCTTGGATTCGGATGAAGTGAGCGACGTCGCCCCGGTCTCCGGGAATGGTCGCCGGGGCGCGCGCCGCTCACCGCGATCCTCATGGTCTTCGAGATGACGGGCGACTACAACTTCGTCGTCCCGCTCATGATCGTCGCGGTGGTCGCGTACACGACGGCGAAGCGATTCTCCCCGCACGGCCTGTACGACGGATGGCTCGCGGCAGCGGGATGACGGCGTCCCGCACTTCGCCGGTCTGCTCAGCGGCGCGATCGTCCTCGAGGCGTATCAGCGCGCGCTGACGAGCGCCGTCTAGCGCCCGCCCGCGGTGCGCTCCGGCGACACCGGCAACGGCGGCCGCGCGCTCGCCGCGAAGCTGCGCTCCGTCCGCTCCATCGCGCGCCGCATCCCGGCTGTCCCGTCGATGGTCCGCCAGATCACGTAGACGAAGGTGTAGGCCCCCGCCGCGGAGAGCGTTCCACCGACGCCGAGCACGGGGCCGGCGAGGCCGAGCGCGTGCGCGCGGAGGGCGAATCCGATCGCCATCAGCGCCAGCCCGACGTTGGACATCCACCAGTGCCAGCGCGGCGCGCGCCTGCTGTGCAGCGGGTGGCCGCTGAAGCGCGGGATGACGTGATAACCGACGCCGAAGATCATCATCGTCACGAAGCCGAGGAGGTTCATGTGCATGTGCGCGGGCCGATAGACGGTCCACAGCGGATGCACCGCCATGGCGACGCCTAACGTGACGCCGAGCGTCAGCCAGAAGAGACTCGCCTTGAGGAAGGCCCTGACGTGCCACTCCATCAGGCCGCGGCCTCCGCTACGCGTCCGGGGCGCGGTGCGATCGTCGCGGCGAGAATGAGCTCACTCTCGGCTGCACGCATTCCGTGGCGCTCGTTCGGCGCGTAGGCGACGACCTCACCCGCGCGGCAGAATCGCTCGCCGCCGTCCCCGAGGATCCATCCCTCTCCGGCGAGCACGCTGAGCATCACCGTCGAGGGAGAGCTGTGAGGGGGAACGGCCTGGCCGGGGGCGAGGCGGAAGAGCAGCACACGCACGTTCGGGGTATCCACCACCATCGCCGTCGCGGGGCGGGTTCCGGTCGTCGCGGGCATCGCCCGCGCGGCGGCGAGCAGGTCCATCACGTTCATCGGTCGTTCTCCTGAGGATTGGTCGAGGCGCCGGCGGTCGTCAGGGCGCGGATGGCGCGGAGCATGTCCTCCCCGCCGGCGAGCCCCAGCTCCTGCTCGACGACTTCTCCGCCGGCGTCGAGCAGGGTGATTGCGTTCGAGTGCGCGAGCTCCGCCGCCGAGAGGCGGCGATAGCGGACGCCGAGCGCGGCGGCGAGCGCACGCGTGTCGTCGTCGCTCCCCGAGAGCAGCGTCCACCGTCCCGTGTCCAGCCCGGTCTCCGCCGCGAATTCGGCGAGCCGCCCCGGGGTGTCGCGTTCCGGGTCCAGCGAGACGAGCACGAGCCCGACGTCCGGGCCCGTCGCCCGCTCGATGCGTTTCATCTCCGCGATGCTGAGCGGGCAGGTGGCGGTGCAGTGCGTGTACACCATCGCCACGACGCGAGGGGTGCCGGCGGGCGACGCGAGGCTCCGCGAGGAATCGCGCTGGTCGCGCCAGCTCGAACCCAGGTCATAGACGGAGAAACGGTCCGCCGCGCTCGCGGACGCGCCCGACGTCGGCGCGGGAGCGGGACGGGCGCAGCCGGCGAGCAGCGTGGCGAGAGCGAGTGTCGTGGCGAGGCGTCGCATCCGGGTATCGTGGTCAGGCCGCGCAGCGAAAGCCGAGGGTGCGCATCGTCGCGCGGCCGGTGAGACCGGCGCGCACGGCGTAGCGGAGGAAGGCGGCGTAGTTGGTGGGGTCGGCCGCGCCGATGGCCGCGCTGGCGCAGAAGAGCCCGTGATCGCGCTCGGCGACCCCGCTTCCCGTGCTGCGCGAGTCGTCGGCCACGATGACGCTGTTGAAGTCGGCGGTCCATTCCCAGACCAGATCGTGCAGGTCGCGGACGCCGTAGACGTTAGGCGCGCCCTGGCCGACGGCGCCCGGCGCCGTTCCCGCGCGACCGGCGTAGCGCGCGAGCAGCTGGCGAACGAACGCCGGGTCCGTGCTCGCGTCGCGGCGCTCTGCGCTCGCCGCCGCGACGTACTCCCATTCGTCCACCGTGGGAAGGCGCTTTCCGCGCCATCCACAGTAGGCACGCGCGGCGAACCAGGAGACTTCGGTGACCGGGCGGCGCAGCGCCTCCGTGTCGCCGGCGTCGAGCGCGCCGGTCCAGCTCGCGAGGTAGCCGGGCTCGGTGAACACCGGGCGCACCGCGTCGCGACGCCAGGCCGGGTTCGCGCGCACAAAGTCGAGATACTCGCCGCGCGTCACCGGCGTCCGGTCGAGCCGGAACGCGGCGACCGAGACGCGATCCCCGCCGGCGCGGCCGTAGAGGGGGCGGTAGCTGCCGGCGGGGATCGCCGCCATGGCCGCGGCTCCGCGCCCCCGGCCCCGCGCGGCGGCGAACGCCGTCGCGGGGAGCGCGAGGAGGAGCAGGAGCGCGAAGAGGAGAGCGCGGCGCATGGTCGTGATCGCGAGGCGGTGGTCAGTCGCCCTTCATGCCCGGGACGCCGGTCTTCACCGAGGCGAAGACCTTCCGGTCGTCGTCACCGGCGACGTGGATCATGCCTAACGTTCCCTTGTTGAAGGCGCGGAAGATCGCGTGGTCGACGAGGATCAGCTCACCCGACTTCTCGACGCCGAACTCGACGATCGCCGAGCCGCCCGGCGGGACGAGCGTCGTCCCGACGTTGTGCTGCGTCGCGACGGTGCCGCCTTCCTGGTACACGTTGTCGAACACCTCGCCGATCACATGGAAGCTGCTCGCGAGATTCGGCCCGCCGTCGCCGAAGAAGATGCGGACACGCTCGCCGACCCTTGCCTGCAGGGCGTTGTCGCCCGTCAGCGCGCCGACGGCGCCGTTGAAGACCACGTACGTCGGCTTCTCCTCGATGCCCTTGTCCATGTCGAGGGTCTGGAGGCCATGCTCGCCGTACTTGCCGTG
>DATAIN010000221.1:0-3341 GCA_036262635.1 Gemmatimonadaceae bacterium
GGTGATCGCCGCGCGCGGACAGCGCTCGGCGCAGGCGGCGCAGTGGCTCGGCACCCGTCAGGTGAGCGTGCGGACGGAGCGTGCGCGCCGCGGCGGGATCACTCGCGCCTCGTGGTTCGACACCTCGGGACAGCTCGTCCAGGCCTGGATCGACCGTGACCTCGACGGGCGCGCCGATGCGGTGCAGCTGTTCCGGAATGGACAGCTCCTGCGCACGCTGACGCGCTGACGCGTCAGGCAGTACGGGGGGGAGCGAATCGGCGGTCGCGGCGGTCTTGCGCGACCGCCGATTTCGCGTTGGTTCAGGAGAACAGCTCATCCGTTCACGATCCGGCTTCCCCCATCCGGAGGCGCACATGCATCGCCGTCTCGCCGCACTGCTCGCCACCCTCCCTCTCGCGCTCGCCGCCTGCGCCGATCCGGCGACGAGTCCCAGCGCCGCCGCCGGCGCGGTCGTCTCGGCGGATCGCCTTCCCGCGGGCGGCGCGCGCGCACTCACCGTGATGACGCGCAACCTCTACCTCGGCGCCGACATCTTCGCCGTGGTCGAGGGCGATCCGCGCGGGATCCCGCTGCGCGTGACGCAGGCATGGCAGCACATCCAGCTCATGAACTTCCCCGAGCGCGCCGGCAGCATCGCGGACGAGATCGCGGCGACCTCGCCCGACCTCGTCGGGCTGCAGGAGGTGCCGCTCTATCGCATCGACCCGACGGGTGACGCGATCGCCGGCGGACGGAATCCGGCGACGGTGGTCGCGCTCGATTATCTGACGACGCTGCAGACCGCGCTCGCGGCGCGGGGGCAGTGCTACAACGTCGCCGCGTCGAACAGCCTCACCGACGTCGAGCTTCCGGGGATCGCTTCGGTGAGCCCGCTCCGCTTCATCGACATCCGCTACACGGACCGCGACGTGATCCTCGCCCGCTGCGACGTGCCGACGAGCGACGCGCGGAGCGGCGTGTACGACGCGCGTGTGGTCTTCAACATCCCCGGTGGGCCGAGCATTCCCGCGGTGCGCGGATGGGCATCGACGCTGGCGACGGTGGGCGGGGTGACGTATCGCTTCGCCGACACGCACCTCGAGACCGACGGCTCGCCGGCGATCCAGGTCGCGCAGGCCAACGAGCTGCTCGCGACCATCGCCGCCGAGACGCAGCCGATCGTGCTCGTCTGCGACTGCAACTCCGCCGCGGACGGCTCCCAGACCGCGACGTACGGCCTGCTCACGGGCACCGGCGGCTTCGCCGACGCGTGGCTCGATGCACATCCGCGCGATCCGGGCTACACCTCGTCGCTCCCCGATCCGTCGTTCGCGCCCGGCGCGAGCCTCGTCACCGAGCCGCGGCTTCGTACGCGCATCGACCTCGTGCTGGCGCGCTACGGACTCGGCGCCTCCCCCGCCGCGGGGATCGTCGGCGGAGTGCACGCCGACATCCTCGGCGAGGAGCCGGCGGACCGGACGGCGAGCGGGCTGTGGCCGTCGGACCATGCTGGGGTGGTGACGACCTTGAATGCGCCCGGGGTGTTGAAGTCCAGATAAGAGAACCCGAGAAACCGCGTTCGGAGACCGGAGAGACAGCGAGCTGACGGCGAGGGGAGACGAGAGTCGGACTCGTGAGAGATGAGAGACGCCCGTCCGACCCTCTCTTTTCTCCGATCCTCCTCTCATCTTTCATCGCACTCAGCTCGCGGTCTCTCCGGTCTCCAATCGCGGATTCGCATGATCTCTCGTCTCTCCTCTCTCTGCGCGGCGCTCGCCGTCGTCGCGCTCCCGCTCAGCGCTCAGCTCTCCCCGGTGCCCGTCGCGCCGGGGCCGACCACTCTCACCGCGCACCAGAAGCTGGCGCGCGCCGTGTATCAGCAGCTCGTCGAGATCAACACCGTGGATTCGGTCGGGTCGGTGACGCGGGCGGCGCGGGCGATGGCGGCGCGCTTTCGCGCGGCGGGATTTCCCGCGAAGGACGTGCAGGTGCTCGTGCCGGCCGGAAAGCCGACGAAGGGGAACCTCATCGTGCGGTATCGCGGCCGCGGGGGAGCCGGCGCGCCGAAGCCGCTGCTGCTCCTCGCGCACCTCGACGTCGTCGCGGCCAATCGCGCCGACTGGCCGCGCGATCCGTTCGTGATGCGTGAGGAGAACGGGTACTTCTACGGACGCGGCGTCGCCGACGACAAGGCGATGGCGTCGATCTTCGTCGCGAACCTGCTGACGATGAAGAAGGAGGGGTTCGTCCCCGACCGCGACCTGATCCTCGCGCTCACCGCGGACGAGGAGGGGGGCGACGCGAACGGCGTCGAGTGGCTGGTCGCGAAGCACCGCTCGCTGATCGACGCGGCGTACGCGCTCAACGAGGGGGGTGGCGGCTCGCTCGACGGGAACACGCCGCTGCTGCAGTCGATCCAGGCCGCGGAGAAGGTGCCGGTGAACTTCACCCTCACCGCGATTAACCCGGGCGGCCACTCGAGCGTGCCGCGTCCCGACAACGCGATCTACCAGCTCGCGACCGCGCTGACGAAGCTCGCGCAGTACCGGTTTCCCGTCGCGCTGAACGAGGTGACGCGTCCCTTCTTCGAGCGCACCGCCGCGGTCGAGCCGCGCGCCGAGATGGCGGCGGCGATGCGCGCCCTCACGGCGAATCCGAGCGACTCGGCGGCCGCGGCGACGCTGTCGAAGGATCCGCGCTACGCCTCGATGCTCCGCACGAGCTGCGTCGCGACGCGACTCGCCGGCGGCCACGCCTACAACGCGCTCCCGCAGACGGCGACCGCGAACGTGAACTGCCGGATCGTCCCGACGTCGAGCGCGGAGGAGACGATGGAGCTCATCACGCGCGTCGTCGGCGACACGGGGATCAAGCTGTCGTACACGGTGCCGAACACCGAGAAGTTCGGCGCGGCGCCGAGTCCGGTCGAGCCGGAGCTGCTGGCCGCGACGACGGCGCTGACGAAGAAGATGTGGGGCGACATCCCGGTGATCCCGACGATGTCCACCGGCGCCACCGACGGCCGCTTTCTCCGCGCGGCGGGAATCCCCACGTACGGCGTGAGCGGGATCTTCAGCGTGCCGGGCGAGACGAACGCGCACGGTCGCGACGAGAAGCTGCGCGTGAAGTCGTACTACGACGGGCTGGCGTTCCTGGATGCGCTCGTCAGGCAGCTTGCGGGGGTGCCGACTGCCTGATGGCTCGGTGATGCGGGAACTCGGGAACAAGCGATGCGGGGGGGCGGCACGCGCATAGTGCGTGGCCGCGAGACTGCGATACGAGATGCGGGATACGGGAGACACCTGATGCGGGATGGGGCCGAGCGCGGCGCCGCAGGCGGCCCGCGCTCGGCCAGTCCC
>DATAIN010000222.1:0-2966 GCA_036262635.1 Gemmatimonadaceae bacterium
GGCGACGACCTGCTCGGGCTGCGCGGGCGCCGCGCCGGGCGCGAGCGCGACGGACTCGATCTGCAGCCGCGCCGTGCGCGCCGCCGACCCGGCACGGCGGCACGCCTGCACGACGAGGCGCGCGCCCGCCGCGGCCGCGCGCTGAACGAGCCCTCGCGCCGCGCGGAGCGAGCTCTCGGGGTCGTGCCACCCCGTGTCGTACTCGCCCAGCGCGACGCGAAGCGGCGTCACCGCCGGCGTCATCCCGTCGGCGCGGAGCTGGCGATCGGTGTCTCACCGGTGAGCACGCGGCGCAGCGCGACGCTCCCCTCGCGCACCATCTGCGTGTCACAGCTGAAGGCGAAGCGGATCGCGTTCGCGCAGCTCCGGCCGAACGCGTCGCCGGGTGCGCTGCCGATTCCCCGCGCGGCGAGCGCGCGCGAGAGATCGTCCGCGTCCTCGACGCCGAGCCGGGTGAAGAGCGCCGGGTCGAGCTCGACCCAGAGGTAGAACGCACCGCGCGGGGCGAAGGGACGCACCCCGTCGATCCCGCGCAGGGCGTCGAGGAGAAGATCGCGGCGCAGCGTGTACTCGGCGCGCATCGCGGCGAGCGGCTCGCGCGACCCGGTGACGGCGGCGAGCGCGCCCCACTGGGCGAGGCTGTTCACGCCGTTGATCGTGCAGCGGAGCAGCTTCGGGATGCGGTCGTGGAGGAGCGCGGCGCGCGTCACGATGTAACCGACGCGCAGCCCGCTCATCGCGTGGCTCTTCGAGAAGGAGTAGACGCTGACCACGTGCTCGGCATCGGCCTCGGGGAGCGAACCGATGGAGTGATGGGTCGCCTCTCCGTAGAGGAGATCCTCGTACGCTTCGTCGGAGACGACCCAGAGCCCGCGCTCCCGCGCGATCGTGGCGATCGCCGCGAGCGTCTGCCGCGGCAGCACCGCGCCGGTCGGGTTGTGGGGAGTGTTGACGAAGATCGCGCGCGTGCGCGGGGTGATCGCCGCCGCGACGCGCTCGGGATGGTACGCGTAGTCGTCGGCGGCGCTGAGGGTGACGCCGACCGGGACTCCGCCGGCGAGGCGGATGTTCTCGGCGACCTCGGTCCACATCGGATCGGGGATGATCACCTCGTCGCCCGGCTCGAGCAGCGAGCCGAACACCGTGTAGAGCGCGTGCATCGCGCCGTTCGTGACGAAGATGTCGCGCGCCGCGACCCCGGCGAGCCCGTTCTGCTCGCGGACCTTGGCGGCGAGCGCCTCGCGGAGCTGCGGGATGCCATCGTTAGGCACGTAGTGCGTCTTCCCGGCGCGCGCGGCGGCATCGATCGCGTCGATCACGTGGGGCGCGACGGAGAAGCTCGGGTCGCCGGACTCGAGGCGATAGACCTTCGTCCCCTGCGCGGCCGCGGCGAGGAGCTGCTCGCGGATCTGGACGATCTTGCCGAGCGAGACGAGGTCGAGCGGGTGGGGCTCGGCCGGGGCTCGGCGGCCGGCCGAGGGCGGGTTCGCGACGGGTGTGACGGGCATGAGCTCTCCTCACAGATCCCGCCGGCGGCGGGGATGGTCAAAAAAAAAGCCGCTCCGAATGAGCGGCTGCTTAAAAACGTTTCGGTGCTTCCCGTCGGTGGACCTGCTGCTGCTCCTGCTGCACCATTCTCTGACGCTCCCGGCGGGTCGGCACGACGATCTCCATGTTTATCGTATCGGCGGCGGGACGCGATGTCAAGAAAACATTTCGTGGAGGAGCGATGGCGACGCGGGAGAACTTCTCGAGCGGCGGGAAATGGGAGCCGCTCGTCGGCTACTCGCGCGCGGTGCGCGCCGGGGACTGGGTTCAGGTCGCGGGCTCGACGGCGGCGCGCGAGGACGGGAGCGTCGCCGGCGCGGGAGACGCCTACGCCCAGACGGTCGCGGCGCTGCGGACGATCGAGCGCGCGCTCGCGCGGGCGGGAGCGACGATGGCCGACGTCGTCCGGACGCGGATGTTCGTCACCGACATCGGGCGGTGGGAGGAGTACGGGCGGGCGCACGGGGAATTCTTCCGCGACATCCGGCCGGCGGCGACGATGGTGGAGGTGGCCCGCCTGATCGATCCGGCGATGCTCGTCGAGATCGAGGCGGACGCCTTCAGTCCGCGCCCGCGCTGACCCCGCCGATCGCGGCGACGATCGCCCACTCGGCATCGCTCACCGGCGTCACGGAGAGGCGGCTTCCCTTCCGGAGGAGCTCCATCTTCTCGAGCCCCTTCGCGGAGCGCAGCTCGGCGAGGGTGACGGGGCGCGCGAAAGGCGCGACGGCGCGGATGTCCACGCTGCTCCAGCGCGGCTCGTCGCGCGGCGACTTCGGGTCGTAGTACTCGCTCTTCCGGTCGAACTGCGTGGCGTCGGGATACGCCTCCCTCACGACTTCCGCCACGCCGACGATAGCGTTGGGCTCGGCGTTCGAGTGATAGAAGAAGACCCGGTCGCCGACCTTCATCGCGCGAAGGAAGTTCCGCGCGGCGTAGTTGCGCACCCCGTCCCAGCTCGTGGTTCCCCCGGGCGCGCGCTGGAGATCGGCGAAGGAGAACTCGGAGGGCTCGGATTTGAGGAGCCAGCGGGGCATGAGTGGAATGTATGCGGACGAGCGATCCGGATTGAAGATGCGGGTGCAGTCGAACCAGCGATGCGGGGGGGCGGCGCGCCTTTGGCGCGGCCGCGAGACCGCGATACGGGATGCGCGGATGCGAGAAACCGCGATACGGGATGCGCGGATGCGAGAAACCGCGATGATGCGGGACTGGCCGAGCGCGGGCCGCCTTTGGCGCCGCGCTCGGCCCCATCCCGCATCAGGTGTCTCCCGTATCCCGCATCTCGCATCGCGGGATCCCGCCGCAGGCGGACACCCCGCATCGCTGGTTCGACTGCACCCCCATCGCACGATGCGAAGACCCGAACGACGAGGGGCCGCCGCGCAGTCGCGCGGCGGCCCCTCGCAGCCAGGTTC
>DATAIN010000223.1:0-2299 GCA_036262635.1 Gemmatimonadaceae bacterium
ATGCTCCGCGGCGACGGGCAGGCGATCGTCGCCAACGGCTCCTCGTACATCACGCTGTCGCAGGCGCTCTCGGTGCGCGTGACCGACGCCGGCGGGCTGCCGGTTCGCAACGTCGCGGTCAAGTTCGTCGTCAGCAGTAACCCGTCCTCGCTCCGCGGCGATCTCGGCGGGGGCGCGAAGAGCCTCAACGTCATCACCAACGACAGCGGGGTCGCGGAAGCCACCTTCCGCATCCGCGACAAGGGAGTCTACACCATCACCGTCACCGCCCCCGGCGTGAGCGACACGGTCATCTTCACCGAGACCGGGAACTGATGCGCTGCCATCGTTGCGCGAGCGTCGCACCCGAGGCGGCGAAGTTCTGTCTCGAATGCGGTGCCGCGCTCGCCGATCCGCTCGCCCAGACCTCGATCATGGAGGAGGACGAGTCGCTCGTCCTCCTGCGATCGCTCCAGCGGTCCCTCGCCGGCGAGTTCGACGTCGAGTCCGAGGTCGGGCGCGGTGCGATGGCGATCGTGTACAGGGCCACCGAGGTGGAGCTCGGCCGCCGCGTCGCCCTCAAGGTGCTTCCTCCCTCGGCGCCGGTCGGCAAGGCGGTGGCCGAGCGCTTCAAGCGTGAGGCGCGGCTCGCCGCGTCGCTCGACCATCCGAACATCATCCCGGTGTACCGCGTCGGTCAGGTGGGGGCGACGCACTTCATCGCGATGCGCTTCGTGGACGGGCGCGGGCTCGACGAGATCATCGGGGCGCAGGGGCCGCTTCCGGTGAGCGTGGTGATCCACGTGCTTCGCGCCGCGACCTCGGCGCTCGCCTACGCGCACGGCAACGGGATCATCCACCGCGACGTGAAGAGCGGCAACATCATGGTGGACCGCGAGGGGCGCGTGATGGTCGCCGACTTCGGCATCGCGCGCGCGGCGGAGGATGCCTCGCTCACCGCCACCGGTTCGGTGGTCGGCACGCCGTACTACATGAGCCCCGAACAGTGCGCCGCCCGGCGACTCGGGCCGCAGAGCGATCAGTACTCGCTCGGCGTCGTCGCCTTCCAGATGCTGACGGGCAGCGTTCCGTTCAACGCCGAGACGCTGCCGGGGATCATGCACCACCACTTCTACACGGCGGTCCCCGATCTCCGCGTCGCGCGGCCGGATGTTCCGCCCGAGCTGTACGAGGTGGTCAAGCGGACGCTCGCCAAGAAGCCCGAGCTCCGCTACGCGACGACCGACGCGATGCTCGACGCGATCGAGGCGATCCCCTTCGATTCGGAGTCCAAGCTGCTCGGCGAGGACGCCCTGCGTGCGCTCGCGCGAGGCGCGGGGCTCGAGCTGATCCAGACACGGCCGCTTCCGCCGCTCGCCGATCCCAGCCGGAAGACGCCGACGGGAACGGTCCCCGCCATGGCGCGCACCGACGGGGTAGGTGTGGCGCGGCGTCGCCGGGTCGCGTTAGGCGGCGTCGCCGCGGGCGCGCTGCTGGCGGGCGTCGTCGCCTGGCTGTCCACCAGCCCACTCGGCGCGTCGGGCACCGCGGCGACCACCGACACGCTCGCGTCGCGCCGCGTCGCGGCGCCGGCGAACGGTGTCGCGCGTGCGCCCCGCGAATCCGTGACGCGCCCCGCCGCGGGCGGGGACTCGGCGCGCATCGCCGCCGCGCTCGCGCCCGTCGTGCGCGACACCGGGATGCTGCGCCTGCGCGCCTACCCGGTCGACGCGGAGATCGTGGTCGACGGGCGACTCGTCGCGCAGGGGGTGGCGCTCGACGTCGGGCTTCCGGTCGGCACGCGGAAGCTCCGCGTGCGAGCGCCGGGCTACGCCGACTACGACACGACCTTCGTCGTCGCGCGTGGCAAGATCACCCAGCTGCGGCGCATCGAGCTGAGCGCCCTCGATCAGGCGCAATGAGCCGGCTCCTCACCGCCCTCCGTCTCCTCGCCGCGATGCTCGCGCTCTGCGCCGCGCCGGCGGCCGCGCACGCGCAGGGAAACACCGCGGAGATGCTCGCCGAGGCGTCGCGGCTCTACGACGATCTGCAGGTGGAACGCGCGGTGGTGCTGCTGCGCCGGGTCATCTCGCCGAGCTCTCCCTTCGAGGTGTCGCGCGACCAGCGCGTCGAGGCCTACGTCTATCTTGGCGCTTCCCTCGCCATCCTCGGCCAGCGCGACTCGGCAGTCACGTACTTCCGTGCCGCGCTCGAGCGCGATCCCTTCGCCGATCTCGATCCGGCGCGCTTCACGGCGCGCGAGCGGGCCGCCTTCGCCGAAGCGCGGCAGCGGACCCTCGCCGTCGGCGCGCGCCAGATC
>DATAIN010000224.1:0-3712 GCA_036262635.1 Gemmatimonadaceae bacterium
GCCGAAGCGGCCTTCCAGAAGGAGATGCAGGCGTACCAGACGCAGGTCCAGCGGATGGGGGATTCCCTCAACACGCTCATCGCGTCGTACGACAAGCAGGAACTGACGCTCAGCCCCACCGCGAAGGCGACGAAGCAGCAGCAGATTCGCGACCGTCAGGCGGCCTACCAGGAGCGCGTGCAGTCGCTGCAGGACCAGGCGCAGCAGCGGCAGAGTGAGCTGATGGGGCCGATCATGGAGCGCATCAATCAGGTGATCACCGAGATCCGCGCCCAGGACGGCTACTCGTTCATCCTCGACGTCGGGGCGGCGAGCGGGGTCGTCGTCGCGGCCGACACGACGCTCAACATCACGGACAAGGTCATCGCGCGCCTCAAGTCGGTCGCGGTCCGTCCCGCCGGGGCGACCACGACGGCGACGCCGCCGACGGGCGCGCCGGTCACGCAGCCCGCGGGGATCACGAAGCCGAAGCCGCCGACCCAGTGACGGCAGGGGGCACGGACGTTAGGCAGGCCGGCGGTGGGGGTGCACGCACCCTCACCGCCGCTGCCATTGCGACCGCGCTCTCGGGGCGGCTCGTGGGCGACGGGGACGCCGCGGTGAGCGCGGTCGCGCCCCTCGACCGCGCCGGGCCTTCGGAGCTGAGCTTTCTCACCGCGCCGCGGTACGCACCACTGCTCGGGACGACGCGGGCCGGAGTCGTGCTCGTCGCCCCGGATCTCGCCGACACGCCGGGGCCGGCGGTCAGGGCCCGCGTCGTCGTCGAGAAGCCGCACGAGGCGCTTCTGACGCTCTTGCCGCGACTCTACGAGCCGCCGCGACGCGAGCCGGGTGTCGACCCGACGGCTCGGATAGGGCGCGGCGTCAGTCTCGGCGAGCGCGTCACCATCGGAGCCTACGCGGTCATCCACGATGGCGCGACGATCGGAGAGGGATCCTGGATCGAATCGCACGCGGTAGTCGGCGCCGGTGTCGTCGTGGGGAAGGATTGCCACCTGCATCCGGGCGTGGTCCTCTATCCCGGGGCGCGGCTCGGCGACCGGGTGCAGCTGCACAGCGGCGTCCGCGTCGCCACCGAAGGATTCGGCTACGTCTTCTCGCACGGCGCGCATCAGAAGATCCCGCACGTCGGCCGCGCGATCCTCGAGAACGACGTCGAAGTGGGCGCGAACAGCACGATCGATCGCGGGAGCGTCGACGATACGGTGATCGGCGCCGGGACGAAGATCGACAACCTGGTCCACGTCGGTCACAACGTGCGGATCGGAAAGCGCTCGCTGCTGATGGCGCAGGTGGGGATCGCCGGCTCGGCGCACGTCGGCAACGGAGTGATCCTCGCCGGCCAGGCGGGGCTCGGCGGGCACATCGAGGTCGGCGACGGCGCACGCATCGGCGGGCAGGCGGGGGTGTTCGGCGACGTTCCGGCGGGCGAGACGTGGTCGGGATATCCGGCGCGACCGCACCGGGAATCGCTGCGGGCGTCCGCCGCGCTCTTCAAGCTGGCGGGGATGATCCGCGGGCTCGAGAAGCTGCTCGCGCGGAGCGAGCCATGAGCCGACGCACGGTCGCGTCGCGCTCGGTGTTGAGCGGGGTGGGGCTGCATCTGGGAGTCGAGTGCCGACTCGGCTTCGAGCCCGCCGCGGCGGGAAGCGGTATCCGCTTCCGGCGCACCGACCGCGGCGGCGTCGAGATCCCGGCCCGCGTCGACCACGCGGTGCTCGCCGAGCGGCGGACGCAGCTCGGCGAGGGGGCGGACGCGATCCACACCGTGGAGCACGTGCTGGCCGCGATCGCGGCGCGCGAGATCGACGACCTGGTCATCACGATGGACGGGCCCGAGCCCCCGATCCTCGATGGGAGCGCGGGCCCCTTCTTCGACGCGTTAGGCAGGGCGGGCGTCGCCGAGCAGCCTGGTGACGGCGACGAGTTCACCGTGCGCGAGCCCGTCCGGATGACCGACGGCGAATCCGAGTACCGCGCGGAGGCGGGCCAGGGGCTCGCCCTCGACGTGGAGATCGCCTTCCCGCACCCCGCGATCGGCCGGCAGCGGGGCTCGTACAGCATCACCCCCGAGAACTTCGAGCGCGAGCTCGCCGGAGCGCGTACCTTTGGGTTCGTACGCGAGGTGGATGCGCTCCGCGCGAAGGGGCTCATCCGCGGCGCGTCGACGCAGAACGCGGTCGTGCTCGACGACGACGGCGTGATCGAGACGACGCTGCGCTGGCCGGATGAATTCGTCCGTCACAAGGCGATGGATTGCGTCGGGGATCTCGCGCTGATCGGCGGGCGGTTGAACGCCCGCGTCCGCGCGGTTCGCCCGAGCCATCGCGGAACCGTCCTCTTCGTGCGCGAGCTCGCGCGCGTCGCTACCCGGAGTCGATCGTGTTAGGGATCGAAGAGATCATGAAGGCGCTGCCCCACCGCTACCCGTTCCTGCTCGTGGATCGCATCCTCGAGCTCGAGCCGAAGAAGCGGGTGATCGGGCTGAAGAACGTCACGATCAACGAGCCGTTCTTCCAGGGACATTTTCCGGGGCATCCGATCATGCCCGGGGTGCTCATCGTCGAGGCGATGGCGCAGGTGGGCGGCATCCTGCTGATGGGGGAGTTCGAGGATCCGGAGAGCAAGGTCGTCTACTTCATGTCGCTCGACAACGTGAAGTTCCGGCGCCCGGTGAAGCCCGGGGATCAGATCCGCTTCGAGCTCGAGATGACGCAGATTCGCGGGATGGTGTGCAAGATGCGCGGGCTGGCGAAGGTCGACGGCGAGGTGGTCTGCGAAGCCGACATGGCCGCGATGGTGCGCGACCGATGAACGGGATCCATCCCACGGCGATCGTCGCCGGTGATGCGAAGATCGGGAACGACGTGACGATCGGGCCGTTCGCGGTGGTCGGCGAGAACTGCACGATCGGCGACGGGTGCGTGATCGCGGCGCACGCGATGCTCGAGCGGAACGTCACGCTCGGCAGCAAGGTGAAGATCGGCGCCGGGAGCGTGCTCGGCGGCGATCCGCAGGACCTGAAGTTCAAGGGCGAGCCGACGGTCGTGGAAATCGGCGACAACACGGTGATCCGGGAGTACGCCACGATCAACCGCGGTACCGCGCAGTCGTTCAAGACGACGGTCGGCAAGAACTGCCTGATCATGTCGTACGTCCACCTGGCACACGACTGTCACGTGGGCGACGGCGTCATTCTCTCGAACGGGGTCCAGCTCGCGGGGCACGTCACCATCGAGGACAAGGTGACGATGTCGGGGCTGAGCGCGGTGCACCAGTTCGCGCGCATCGGACGTTTCGCCTTCGTCGGCGGAATGTCGCGCGTGTCGAAGGACGTGCCGCCGTTCATCAAGGCGGTCGGGAATCCGATCAAGCTGTATGGCCTGAACAGCGTCGGCCTCCAGCGCAACGGATTCTCCGAGGAAGTGATGCGTGAGCTGAAGCGCGCGTACCGCCTCTTCTTCCGCTCGGAGCTCAACGTCTCGCAGGCGCTCGAGCGCGCACGCGCCGAGCTGCATCCGGGCCCCGAGGTGGACGCGCTGATCCGCTTCGTCGACGAGAGCCAGCGCGGAGTGGTGATCTGATGGCGGGCGGCAAGACGCGCGTCGGCGTCATCGGAGCGGGGGGACTGGGGCAGCACCATGTGCGCATCATGGGCGAGCTCCCCGATGCGACGCTGGTCGGCTTCTACGAGTCCCGCGCCGAGCGCGCG
>DATAIN010000225.1:0-3626 GCA_036262635.1 Gemmatimonadaceae bacterium
GCTGGGAACGCGGTCGTCTCCGCGCATCGCGACCGCCACTTCCGCCGGCTCGGCGCGCTGGCCATCGGCGACACCGTCGTCACCGAGACCGAAGCCGGGCGGACGAGCTGGCGCGTCGTCGGCCGGAGGGTCGTGGAAAAGGAAGCGCCGGTGATCCGCCGGGAGACCGGCCGTGTGCTCACGCTCACGACCTGCTGGCCCATCGGGTATCTCGGCGGGGCCCCGGAGCGTCTGATTCTGAGAGCGGTCCCCGTCGACGCACAGCTCGCGTCGGCGCGCGACTAACCAGTTTCGGTTCACGCGATAGATTCCCCGATCGGTGCCCGACTCACCGCTGGTGCGCATCCTGCCCGACGTCGCCTCCGCTCTCGCGAGCGGCGCACCCGTCGTCGCCCTCGAGAGCTCGGTGCTCGCCCAGGGACTGCCCATCCCGCACAACCGCGACGCGGCGGTACGCATGACGGGCGCGGTGACGAGTCGCGGCGCGACTCCCGCCATCACGGCCGTCGTCGGCGGCGTTCCCACGCTCGGCCTCACCGACGAGGAGCTCGAGCGCTTCCTCTCCCGCGACGGTGTGCGCAAGGTGTCGGCGCGCGACCTCGCGGTCGCGGTCGCGCTGAAGCAGGATGGCGCGACCACCGTCGCCGCGACGCTCGCCCTCGCCTCGATCGCCGGTGCGCGCGTCTTCGCGACGGGTGGCATCGGCGGCGTGCATCGCGAGCCCGCATTCGACGAGAGCGCCGATCTCCCCGAGCTCGGTCGCTCCTCGATGATCGTCGTCTGCGCGGGCGCGAAGTCGATCCTCGATCTCCCCGCGACGCTGGAGCGGCTGGACACGCTCGGCGTTCCGGTCGTCGGCTATCGCACGAGCGAGCTGCCGGGATTCTTCACCGCGGAGACCGGCCTCGCGCTCTCCGCGCGCGCCGAGTCGCCGGCGGACATCGCGCGGATCTACGCGGCGCATCGCGCGCTCGGCCGGCAGTCGGCGGTGCTCGTCGTGCAGCCGCCGCCGGCGGAGTTCGCGCTGCCGCGCGACACCGTGGAGCACGCCGTGGAGCGTGCGGTAGCGGACGCGGTGAAGCGCGGCGTTCGCGGCGCGGCGATGACTCCCGAGCTGCTCGGCGCGATCGTGCGCGAGACGGGTGGAAAGTCGCTCGACGCGAACCTCGCGCTCCTGGAGAACAACGCCGCGCTCGCCGCCGACATCGCCGTCGCGCTCGCCCGGATGACGCGCGGCGCGGACGATGAAATGGATCGCGGCGCGGAGCGTGCGAAAGCATTGAACTTGGCGTCGTCCGGATGGTACAATAGCTGAACCTTCATCCGCGGAGGAACGCTCTCCCATGGCCACCCCCTTCCTGAGCTCGGAAGAGTACGACGAAAGGGCTCATCAGCTGTACAGCGAGGGGCAGTACGACGAGGCACTCGACGTGCTCCGCGAGGGGCTGTCGCTGTACCCGAATTCCGTCGAGCTGCACATCGGCGTGGGATACGCGCGTCTGGCCCGTGAGGAGTACGCGTGGGCGCGGCGTGCCTTCGAGGAAGCGCTCGTGCTCGAGCCCGAGCACGAGGACGCGCTCGCCGGGCTCGGCGAGACGCTGCTCAAGCTCGGCCAGCGCGAGGCCGCGCTGCGCTGCATGCAGCGCACGCTGGAGCTGGGCTACGCGGACGACATCGACCTCATGCTGCAGATCGGGCGCGCGCTCTTCCGCGAGGGAGAGATCACCGAGGCGCGCGACTACTTCGACGCCGCCGCGCGCCACGCGCCGGATTCCGCGGAGGTCGTGAGCTGCGTCGGCTACGTCGAGCACCGGCTCGACGATCACGAGGCATCGCTCGCGACGCTGCGCCGCGCGCTCCAGCTCGACCCCGAGTATCACGAGGCGCGCATCTATCTCGCCAACGTCCTCTACGACCGCGGCGACTACGAGGCGGCGCTCTATCACCTCGAGCAGACGAAGCCCGAGGACCACTGGGACGAGCTCGCGATCTGGCGGCTGCTCGAGATGAAGCGCTCGCTCTTCTCGCTGCCCGAGAACGATCCCGAGCTGAAGCCCTGGGAAGAGCGGCTCGTCGAGCTGGGCGGCGAGATGGACGACATCGACGAGATGCTCTCCGAGATCGAGGCGCGCGTCGCCGAGGAGCTGGACCAGCAGCGCGGCACGGCGCTCGGGCAGCTCGAGCTGTTCGGCGCGCTGCTCGCCGATCTCGCCTCGCATCGTGACGAGGCGACGTCCACCGCGACCGACCACGCGATCACGACGCGCGAGGGGAAGCAGTTCGCGGGAAGCTGGGAGCAGATCGTCCAGCGGATGCGTGAGGCGAACGGGAACGGCGCCCGCTCGCTGCACGAGTACATGCTCGCCGAGGCGCGGCGCGGCTACTCGCTCACGGGTGTCCGCATCCCGACGCACGACCCGGAGAGCTTCATCCGCGGCAGCGCGGACGCCGGACTTCTGCGGATCGTCCGCTGATGGCCGGCCCCGCGGAGCGTGCCGCGCTCGCCGCGCTCGACGCGGCGCGCCCGGCGATCGCGCGACTCGACGTCTCGCGAAACAGCGAGGATCTCGCGGCGGACCTGATCGAAAGCTGGAGCGCGGTGGAAACCGCGCTTCGCTCTTTGGTGGGTGGGTCGTCGCTCGGTGGACAGGCGCTGATCCGCGAGCTGCGCCAGCGGCAGATGCTCTCCTTCGAGCAGGCGAACGCGCTGGCCGAGTTCCAGGCGGCGCGCGACCGCGCGCAGCGCACCGACTACAAGCCGAGCGCGCAGGACATCAACGCGACGCGCGACGCCTTCCTCAAGCTCGAGGCGGGGCTGATGGCGTCGGTGAATCCGCCGGCGCCCGTGCTCACCCCGGTGAGCGCGGCCAGCGTCGCGCCCACGCGGCCGATGCCGAGCGGGGAATCGCTCGCCGGCCGGCGCTCGCGCTTTCCGTGGGGACTCGCCCTCGGCGCGCTCGCCCTCGTCGCGCTCGTCGCCGCGGGCGCGTGGTGGGCGATGACCCGCAACACCGGTGACGGTACGCGCGAGGGGCTCGCCCTGCTCAGCCAGGGGAAACGCGAGGTGGCGCGCGACGTCTTCAAGAAAGCGGCGCGCGACGATCCGAGCGACGCGCTCCCTCTCGTCTACCTCGGCCGGATGTTCCGCGACGAGCAGCGCTTCGACTCGGCGACGACCTACCTCCAGGCGGCGATCCGCCGCGATCCCAAGAGCGCGCCCGCCTATCGCGAGATGGCGAAGCTGCTCTTCCTCGAGGGGAACTACGATCTCTCGCGGACGTTCTTCATCCGCGCGATCAACGTGGACAACACGGACCGGGAGTCGATGGGCTACCTCGGCTGCGCCCTGATGCGGCTCGGGCGTGCCCAGGAGGCGCAGAGCTGGCTGCAGCGCGCGGGGCAGGGTGCCTGGTCGGGCTGCGCCGCGGGGGCGCCGATGCCCGGGGGGCTCCCTCCCGCCTGACCGCTCCCGCGGGAGGATCGTGATCGAGTTCGCCGGAGTCGGGAAGACCTACGCGCCGTTAGGCGGCCAGCGGGTGCGCGCGGTGGACGACATGAGCTTCACCGTCCGCGCCGGCGAGGTCTTCGGGATCGCCGGCCCGAACGGCGCGGGCAAGTCCACCATG
>DATAIN010000226.1:0-3950 GCA_036262635.1 Gemmatimonadaceae bacterium
TGCAGCTCGACGCGAAGACTCCCGATGAGTTCCTCGAGTTCCTGAAGCTCGACCTCTATCAGGACGAGATCTTCGTCTTCACGCCCACCGGCGACGTCATCCAGCTGCCCAAGGGCGCGACGGCGATCGACTTCGCCTTCGCCGTGCACACGGAGCTCGGGCTCCACATCGCCGGCGCCAAGATCAACGGCCGCATCGCACCCCTCTCGCGCGAGCTGAAGAACTCGGACACGGTCGAGATCCTGCGCAGCCCGCAGAAGAAGGCGAGCCGCGACTGGCTCGCCCACGTCCGCACCGGGCGCGCACGCCACAAGATCCGGCAGTGGCTGCGCCACGAGGAGCACACCTCCTCGACGAAGCTCGGCCAGGAGATCCTCGAGCGCGAGGTGCGCCGGCGGAAGCTCGCCAAGCCCGACGACGCGACGTTGGGCAGCGTGGCGAAGGAGCTCGGGCTCACCGACGCCACGCATCTCCTCGCCTCGCTCGGCCAGGGCGACGTCGACATCGCGCGCGTGCTGCGCGCGCTCTATCCGGACGTCGCCGCGGCACACCAGGCGCCCCCCGAGCCCGGGGTCATCGACCGGCTCGTCGACCGCGTGCGCGGCGTCCCGCGGGGCGTGCGCATCCAGGGTGTGGACGGGCTGATGGTCCGCTACGCCCAGTGCTGCCAGCCGGTGCCCGGCGACGTCGTGACGGGCTATGTCACGCGCGGGCGCGGCGTGAGCATCCACCGCGCGGACTGCCCGAACCTGCTGCTCCTCGAGCACGAGCCCGAGCGGCGGCTCGAGATCGAGTGGAAGGAGCGGGAGGGTGAGCGCTTCACCGTCCGCCTGCTCCTCGAGGGGAACGATCGGCGCGGGCTCTACGCGGACGTCGCTTCCGCGGTGAGCTCCACCGGCACCGACATCCGCGCGATGGAGCTGAAGGCGGTCGACTCGAAGGCCATGGGATCCATGCTCGTCGAGGTGGAGAACCTCGCCCACCTCGAGAAGATCATGCGCGCCGTGCGGCGCGTGAAGGGCATCAGCGACATCGCGCGCCGCGACAACGTCGGCGCCGAGGAGTAGCCCGAGAGGTCAGCCTCGCGCGGCCAGCAGCACGCCGGCGACGCGCCGGTCGCGCTGCTCGGCGAGGGTGCGCCAGGGCGGAAGCATCCGCCACGCGCTGAGGAATGCTCCCTTCCACGTGAGCGCGAGCTGCTCGCCGCGGCGATACCAGTAGCCGCAACCCACCGCGTGCGCGATGGACGACTGCTCCTCGCGACGCTGGTAGGCGATCGGGTCGGCGACGCTGAGCGGCTGGAGCTGCGCACCCGCGCGGGTCGCCCGCGCGACCAGCCGGCGGTGGATATCGAGGAGCCGCGCGGCGTCCCGCTCGTCGGGAAGTCTCAGCCCTTCCACACCCTTCGGAGCGGGAGTTGTAGAGGGGAGCGAGGAGTTCGACGTCCTGATCTTCCGTCCGCCGCGGAGCTGGGTGGTGTAGCTGATGAGCGAGTGCACGGTGCCGTCGGGCTTCGGCAGAGCGAGCCCGGAGGCGATGGTCCCGTCCGCGGACTCGCCGAGCACCACGACCCCCAGTCGCTGGCGGAGCACGGCGGTCTTCGCGAACCCCAGCGACTCGAGCGTGCGGCGGGTCTGGTCGACGAACGAGGTCAGCGGAGCGGGGACCTGCGCCGGGTCGTTCACCAGCTCCATGTTCTCGGGTGATGCCGCGCGCTTCTGTTTCTCGCGAATCCGCAGGGGGCCGAGCCAGTACGGCGAGACGATCGCCAGGGCCACGAGGCCGAGGCGCAGCTTGAGCGGGGTCGAGAGGGAGTCGAAGACGAGGGCCATGGCGGCGAGCGGTTGGAGCGGTTCGCGGAAGATCCCGGCGTAAGGACCACTGGCGGCCGCCCCGGGTTACTCGGTTTTCGCGGGCCGGACCCGAACAAAAGCCGGACAATTGGTTATATTACGAGCCTTATGCCCGGTCCTTCCTTCGATCTCCGCGCCCCGTTCTCGCCCGCGGGCGACCAGCCGCGGGCGATCGCCGAGCTCTCCGCGGGGCTCGCGCGGGGCGACCGCTTCCAGACGCTCCTCGGCGTCACCGGATCGGGGAAGACGATGACGATGGCGAACGTCATCCGCGATCACGCCCGGCCCGCGCTCGTGCTCTCGCACAACAAGACCCTCGCGGCGCAGCTCTACGGAGAGCTGAAGAGCTTCTTCCCGCACAACGCGGTCGAGTACTTCATCTCGTACTACGACTACTACCAGCCGGAAGCGTACGTCCCCTCGAGCGACACCTACATCGAGAAGGACGCCTCGATCAACGAGGACATCGACCGGCTGCGGCTGCGCGCGACCTCGTCGCTGATGGAGCGCGAGGACGTCATCATCGTCGCCACCGTCTCCGCGATCTACGGCCTCGGCGATCCCGTGAGCTATCGCGAGCAGATGGTCACGCTCACGAAGGGGCAGCGCATCGCGCGCGACGAGATTCTCCGCTCGCTGGTACGCATCCAGTACACGCGCAACGACGTCGCCTTCGAGCGCGGCACATTCCGGGTGCGCGGCGACACCGTCGAGATCTTCCCCGCCTACGAGGAGCAGGGCGTTCGCGTCGAGATGTGGGGCGACGAGGTCGAGCGTGTCTCGAAGATCGACCTGCTCACCGGCGAGACGATCGCGACGCTCGAGCGCGCGGCGATCTACCCGGCGAAGCACTTCGTCACCACGCGCCCGACCCTCGAGCGCGCGGTGGGCCTCATTCGCAGCGAGCTCACCGAGCGGCTCGAGGTCCTGGAGTCGCAGGGGAAGCTGCTCGAGGCGCAGCGGCTCGAGTCGCGCACGAACTTCGACATCGAGATGATGCTCGAGATCGGGACGTGCGCGGGGATCGAGAACTACTCGCGTCATCTCTCCGGTCGCGCCGCCGGCGAGCGGCCGGCGTGCCTCCTCGACTATTTCCCCGAGGATTATCTCGTCGTCATCGACGAGTCGCACGTCACGCTTCCGCAGATCGGCGGGATGTTCAACGGCGACCGCGCACGCAAGCTGACGCTCGTCGACTACGGCTTCCGTCTGCCGAGCGCGCTCGACAACCGGCCGCTGATGTTCGACGAGTTCCTCGCGCTCACGCCGCGGGCAGTGTTCGTGTCGGCGACGCCGGGTGAGCTCGAGCTGCAGCTCAGCGAGGGCGTCGTCACCGAGCAGATCATCCGGCCGACGGGACTGATCGATCCAGAGATCGAGATTCGCCCGGTGCGCGGGCAGGTGGACGACCTGCTGCACGAGATCCGCCTGCGCGAGCGCAAGGGCGAGCGCGTGCTCGTCACGACGCTCACGAAGCGGATGTCGGAGGACCTCACCGACTATCTCCAGCAGATGGGGGTCCGCGTGCGCTACATGCATTCGGACATCGACGCGATCGAGCGGATGGAGATCGTGCGCGGGCTGCGACTCGGCGAGTTCGACGTCCTCGTCGGGATCAACCTCCTGCGCGAAGGGCTCGACATGCCCGAGGTGTCGCTCGTCGCCATCCTCGACGCGGATCAGGAAGGATTCCTTCGCAGCGAGCGGTCGCTGATCCAGACCGTCGGCCGCGCGGCACGAAACGTCGAGGGGCGGGCGATCTTCTACGCCGAGAGGATCACCGGCTCCATGCAGCGCTGCCTCGACGAGACGAAGCGTCGCCGCGAGATCCAGCTCCGTCACAACGAGGAGCACGGAATCACGCCGACGACGGTGAAGAAGAGCGTCGACCAGGTGCGCTTCATCACCCGCGTCGCCGACGCCCGCACCGAGAAGGACGAGGACGCGAAGAAGCCGAAGCGCGTCGCCGAGAAGATCCGCCAGTACGCGCAGGGCGAGAACACGCCGATCGATTTCCCCGCGGCTATCGCGGAAGTCGAGAAGCAGATGCGCGAGGCCGCGGCGAATCTCGACTTCGAGGGCGCCGCCCGGCTGCGC
>DATAIN010000227.1:0-2357 GCA_036262635.1 Gemmatimonadaceae bacterium
CCATGCCACCCAAGGATCCCACCCCCGTGCTCGACGCGCGCGCGGTCGAGCGCACCCTGCACCGGATGGCGGACGAGATCGTCGAGCTGAACGACGGCACGGACAATCTGGTCATCGTCGGCATCCAGCGGCGCGGAGTGCAGCTCGCTCGCCGGATCGTCGCCCTCATCAACGAGCAGGAGGGAGTGCAGGTCCCCTCGGGGGCGCTCGACATCACGCTCTACCGCGACGACCTGCAGACGGTCGGCCCGCGTCCCGTCGTCGGTCCGACTGATCTCACCGCCGACATCAACGGCCGTCGTGTCGTGATCGTCGACGACGTGCTCTACACCGGGCGGACCGTGCGCGCCGCGCTCGACGAGCTGGCGGACTTCGGGCGGCCGGCGCGGATAGCGCTGGCCGTTCTGATAGATCGCGGCGGCCGCGAGCTCCCGATCCAGCCGGACGTCGTCGGCAAGAAGATGGAGGCCGGCCCGGGCGAACGGATCGACGTGCTGGTGAAGGAGCTCGACGGGCGCGACGCCGTCGTCCACGTCGCCCGCGGGGACGCGTGAGCGGTCCGCTCGGCAAGGACCTCCTCGCGCTCGAGCCGCTCTCGGCGGACCAGATCAATCTCGTTCTCGACACCGCCGAACCCTTCAAGGAGATCAGCGAGCGCGCGATCAAGAAGGTGCCGACGCTGCGCGGAGCGACGATCGTCAACCTGTTCTTCGAGGCGTCGACGCGGACGCGCATCTCCTTCGAGTTCGCCGAGAAGCGGCTCTCGGCGGACACGGTGAACGTCGCTGCCTCGGGCTCCAGCGTGCAGAAGGGGGAGACCCTCGTCGACACCGCGCGGAACCTCGAGGCGATGCGGATCGACATGGTCGTCATCCGGCACGGCGCCTCGGGCGCCGCGCAGTTCCTCGCCGAGCGCATCGAGAGCAACGTCATCAACGCGGGCGACGGCACGCACGAGCATCCGACGCAGGGGCTGCTCGATCTGCTCACCTTGCGCGACCATTTCGGGAAGGTCGCCGGGATCAAGGTCTGCATCTGCGGCGACGTGCTCCACTCGCGCGTCGCGCGGTCGAACATCTGGGGCCTCAAGAAGCTCGGCGCCGAGGTCGCGGTCTGCGGACCGCGCTCGCTGATGCCTAACGCGATCGACGAGCTGGGGGTGACGGTCTTCCACCGGATCGAGGACGCGATCCAGTGGGCCGACGCCCTCAACATCCTGCGCCTGCAGCTCGAGCGGATGACCGCCGGATACATCCCCTCGCTGCGCGAGTACAACCGTGTCTTCGGCGTGACGCGCGAGCGGCTGGAGAAGGCGCCGCGCGACGTCCTCATTCTCCACCCCGGGCCGATGAATCGCGGCGTCGAGATCGACAGCGACGTCGCCGACGGTCCACACAGCGTGATCCTCGATCAGGTGACGAACGGCGTGGCGGTACGCATGGCGGTGCTCTATCTCCTCGCCGGCGGGAATCCGGCGCTCGCCGAAGCCGCGAAGGGAGGCGACCGATGACGAAGCCGCTCGTGCTGCGCGGTGGTCGCGTCGTCGATCCGTCGCAGGGACGCGACGAGGTCACCGACCTCGTGATCGAGAACGGAAAGATCACCGGCGCGGGCCGCGACCAGGGCGCCCCCGACGGCGCCGAGGTGCTCGACTGCGCGGGGCTCGTCGTCTCGCCTGGCTTCATCGACGTGCACTGCCACCTGCGTGAGCCGGGGCGCGAAGACGTCGAGACGATCGCGAGCGGCGCGCGCGCAGCGGCAGCGGGCGGCTTCACCGCCGTCTGCGCGATGCCGAACACCGATCCGGTCACCGACAATCAGGCCGCGGTCGGGTTCATCGTCCGGCAGGCGCAGCGCGCGAAGGCGGCGCGCGTCTATCCGATCGGTGCGATCTCGGTGGGGCAGAAGGGAGAGTCGCTCGCCGAGTTCGGGGAGATGGTCGGTGCCGGCGCGGTGGCGGTCAGCGACGATGGCAAGCCGGTGGTCAGCGCGCAGCTCATGCGCAGCGCGCTCGAGTACGCGCGCACCTTCGGCATTCCCGTCGCCGATCACTGCGAGGAGCCGACGCTCGCACACGGCGGGGCGATGAACGAGGGACTCGTCAGCGCGCGGCTCGGGTTGAAGGGAATCCCGAGCGAGGCCGAGGAGATCATGGCGATCCGCGACATCCTCCTCGCCCGGCGCACCGGTGGACACGTCCACCTCTGCCACATGAGCACGAAGGGCTCGGTGGAGCTGATCCGCTGGGGGAAGGAGCGGCAGATCAACGTGACCGCCGAGGTGTGCCCGCACCACCTCTCGCTCACCGAGGCGGAGGTGGAGGGGTACAACACGAACGCGAAGATGAACCCGCCGCT
>DATAIN010000228.1:0-4453 GCA_036262635.1 Gemmatimonadaceae bacterium
CGAGCGCGGCCCGCTCGTCCGGATGAACCCCGACGACGCCCGCTCGCGGCTCATCGTCGACGGGGAGCTCGCGTGGGTGTACGGTCCGCGACGTCACGAGCTCGCCGAGGTGCGGCTCGACCGGAAGCTCGCGCGCGGCGACGTCTCGCTGCGCGACATCGCGGGCGTCGCGCCCTCGGAGATCGTGCGCGTGGTGAAGCCCGATCTCGACGATCGCGGGCTCGGCAACCGCGCGCGCTTCGCCTGACCGCGATGGCTCGCCGGCGGAAGCCACACGGCCTCTCCACGACTGCCGTCCACGGCGGTGCCGAGCGCGGCGCCGACGGCTCGCCCGTGGTCGGGCCGATCGTCCAGTCGGTGAACTTCATGCAGGCCGTCGGTACCGGCGAGGGCCTGCGCTACCCGCGCTACGGCAACGCGCCTAACGCGGAGACGGTGCAGAAGCGCATCGCGCTGCTCGAGGGCGGCGAGGCGGGGCTCGTGCTCGGGAGCGGGATGGGAGCGACGGCCTGCGCGCTGATGGCGCTGCTCCGCCCCGGCGATCATCTGCTCTGCAGCCAGGCGATCTACGGCGGCACGCACCGCCTCGTCACGCAGGAGATGGCGTCGCTCGGCATCGAGTGCACGCTCGTCGATCCGCACGAGACGCGCGGCTGGCGGCGGCGCGTGCGCAAGGAGACGCGGGCGATCTTCCTCGAGAGCCCGGTGAACCCGACCTGCCGCGTGCTCGACCTCGCGCCGGTCAGCCACATCGCGAAGGAGGAAGGGCTGGCGCTCGTCGTCGACTCGACCTTCGCGAGCCCGGTGAACTTCCGCCCCATCCAGCACGGCGCGGACGTCGTGATCCACTCGGCGACGAAGTACCTGAACGGTCATCACGACGTCCTCGGAGGCGCCGTGGTGGGCACCGCGCCGTACATCGAGGAAGTCCGCCAGAAGATGATCGTCTGGGGGCAGGCGCCCGATCCCTTCGCCTGCTGGCTGCTCGAGCGCGGGCTGAAGACGCTCGATGTCCGCGTGAAGCGCCACAATGAGAACGCGCTGCGAGTGGCCGAGTGGTGCGCGACACGCAAGGAGATCAGGCGCGTGCACTACCCCGGACTTCCCTCGCACCCGGATCACGCCATCGCGAAGGCGCAGATGAGCGGCTTCGGCGGCATGCTCGCGATCGAGCTCGCGGGTGGCGGGCGCGCCACGGAGAAGATGATCCGCAAGCTGCAGCTCTTCCGGCACGCCCCGAGCCTCGGCGGTGTCGATTCGCTCGTCTCCGAGCCGCGTCATACCTCGCACGCGCATCTCACCGCGGCCGAGCGCGCGAAGGTCGGCATCCCCGACGGATTCCTGCGGCTGAGCGTCGGCATCGAGGACGCCGACGACCTCGTCGCGGACCTCGAGCAGGCGCTCGCGTGACGGAGAACGGTCCGGCCGGGATGCTCGAGCCGGAGCGGCGGCGGCGCGAGCGGCGATCCAACGCCCGCGTCGCCGACATGACGATCCCCGAGATGCGTCGCCTGCTCGTGACGACGCTGCTCTCGACGATCGTCGTCCTGCTCTTCCTGTACATGGTGCGGGGCGTGATCGTCGCCGGAGTGCTCGGCGTGATCATCGGTGTGTACGCGCGCCCGCTGTACGAGCGCTTCCTCGGCCGGGTGGGTCGCCGGTCGCTCGCCGCGCTGCTCACCGTGCTGACGGTGATCGTGCCCGTGCTCGCGGCGCTCGTCTACAGCTACCTCGAGATCAGCGAGGTCGCGAGGTACGTCGCGCTGCACCAGCAGGAGATTGCGACGCAGATCACGACGTCGGTGCGGAAGCTCCCCTTCATGCAGAACGTCGATCCCGGCGAGACCGTCGGCCGCTGGGTGCTCGCGACGTCGAGCTACGGGGCAAGGCTTCCGGGGATGCTCCAGCGGGCGGTGGTCGGGTTCTCCATCGCCGCGACGATCTTCCTCTTCACCACGGTGTACATCCTCACCGATGGGCCGGGACTTGCCGACTGGATCCGGAGCAAGATTCCGCCGCGCTACGGCGAGCTGCGCGCCGCCCTCGAGCGGAGCGTGATGGGGGTGCTCTACGGGGCGATCTACTCGACGCTCCTCACCCAGACGCTGAAGTCGGTGATCGTGCTGGTGATGAACCTCGCGTTCGGGGTGCCGCTGGCCGCGGTGCTCGCGATCGTGTCCTTCATCATCGGGTTCTTCCCGATCGTGGGCTCGTGGAGCGTGTACGTCCCCGTAGCGCTGTGGCTGCTTGTCTTCCGTGGCGCGACGGTGCCCGCGGTCGTCATGCTGACTGTGGGATTCGTCATCAACACGCTCTTCATCTCGATGTACCTGCGACCCAAGCTCGCCGCGGACCGCTCGCGCGTGCTCAACTTCTACTGGATGCTCGTCGCGCTCGTCACCGGCGTGTACACCTTCGGGCTGGCCGGCATCCTCATCGGGCCGATCCTCATCGGCATGCTGAAGGCGATCATCGACACCGTGACGGCGAAGACCGGCTGGCGCGTGCTCGACGAGATCGACGTCGAGCCGGCCGGAGGCGCGTCCGCATGATCCGTTTCACGGACGTGACGAAGGAGTACCCGCGCACCGGAGTGGCGCTCACCGACGTGAACTTCCACGTCGCGAAGGGCGAGTTCGTCTTCCTCACCGGCCCGAGCGGGAGCGGCAAGAGCACCATCCTCAAGCTCGTCTACATGGAGGAGCTGCCCACCGCGGGCGAGGTCCGCGTGAGCGGCGTGAGCACGGCGGCGATGCGCCGCGGCGACGTCGCGAAGCTGCGCCGCAAGCTCGGCATCGTCTTCCAGGACTTCCGCCTCCTCGAGGACCGCACTATCGAGGCGAACGTCGCCTTCGCGCTCGAGGTGACGGGCGCGCCACGCAACCAGATCCCGTCGCGCGTCAGCCGGCTGCTCACGCAGGTGGGGCTCGCCTCGAAGGCGACCGCGTTCCCGAGGGAGCTGTCGGGCGGCGAGCAGCAGCGCGTCGCGATCGCGCGCGCCCTGGTCAACGAGCCCTACGTCCTCATCGCCGACGAGCCGACCGGCAACCTCGACGATCGCGCGACGCGCGGGATCTTCCAGCTTCTGCGCGAGATCAACGCGTCGGGAACCGCGGTCATGATGGCGACGCACAACCTCGAGCTGATCCGTCGCTCGGATTACCGGACGATCGAGATCAACCGCGGGCAGATCGTCTACGATTCGGGCGAGGGGAAGCCGGTGCAGCCCGAGGAGCTGGTCTGATGCGCTCGATCCGCGAGGCGTTGCTCGCCTTCCGCCGCGCGCCGCTCCTCAGCGTGCTCGGAATCATCACGATCGGCTTTTCGCTCTTCGCGGTCGGGCTCTTCGGGCTCGTCGCGATCAACATCAAGCAGACCATCGCCAGCGTCGAGGAGCGCGTCGAGATTCGCGCCTTCATCGCCGAGGGCACGCCCGCGGAGGCGGTGGCCGCGGCGATCGGGGACATCGGAAGCTTCCCCGAGGTCGCGAAGGTCGACTACGTCTCGCAGGAGGACGCGCTCCTCCGGGCGCGGCGCGAGCTCGGCGAGTTCCGCGATGTCTTCGACGCGGGCTTCCTCCCCGCGTCGATCGAGGTCCGCCTCAATCCGGGCTACCGCGCGCCGGATCGCGTTCGCGCCGTCGCGGCGCGGATCGCGACCTACCAGTTCATCGACGACGTCCGCTACGGACAGGAGTGGGTCGAGAAGCTCGCCCGCATCCGGAACATCGCCGGGATCACGGGCATCGCGTTAGGCCTGGCGTTCGCCACCGTCGCCGTGATGATCATCGGCACGACGATCCGGATGGCGGTGCTCGCGCGGAGCCGCGAGATCGCGATCATGCGCCTCGTCGGCGCGACCGACGGGTTCATCCGCCGCCCATTCCTGATCGAGGGCTTCGTCAAGGGAATCCTCGGCGGCGGCGCGGCGCTGCTGCTCACCTGGGTGGCGAGCGCGCTCATCGACCGGTACATCGTGCGCACCGCCTTCTTCCCGATGGAGCTGGCGATCATCGGCGTGCTCGGCGGGGCGATCATCGGCCTGCTCGGCAGCGGCGTCTCCGTCGGCCGACACCTGCGTCGGGTATGATCGGCCGGCGGGGCTCCATCGCTCGCCGCCTCCTGGTCGCCGCCCTCCTCGGGGGCGTCGTGCTCGCGCGGGCGCAAGCGGTCCACGCGCAGTCCGCCGCGAGCGCGGAAGCCAAGGTGCGCGCGCAGCGCGAGGAGCTCGAGCGCATCCGGCGTGAGCGCGCGCAGCTCGAGGCGAAGATGGGCGAGCTGCAGGGCACCGTGCACGACCTCGCCGAGGAAGTGACGAACCTCGACAGCCAGGCCGACGCGACGGCGCGCGCGGTCCGCTCGCTCGACGCGCAGCTTTCCGCGATCGGCGAGGAGGTGAGCGGGACCACGGGTGAGCTGGTCCGTGCGGAAGACGAGCTGGCGATCAAGCGCGC
>DATAIN010000229.1:0-2558 GCA_036262635.1 Gemmatimonadaceae bacterium
AGCGCACCTACTCCCAGTCCGTCACCGTGACGAAGGAGCTGGTGCACTCGGTGCGCGTCGGGCGCAGCCCGAACATCAAGAAGATCAAGCGCGTCGTGCAGACGATCGTCGACCAGATCCTGAACGAGGAGACCTCGCTCATGGGGCTGACGACGATCCGCGACTACGACGAGTACACGTTCACGCACAGCGTCAACGTCTGCATCTTCTCCGTCGCGCTCGGCCGCCGCCTCGGGCTCACGAAGATCCAGCTCTACGATCTCGGGCTCGCCGCGCTCTTCCACGACATCGGAAAGTCGCGCGTCAACGTCGAGGTGCTCAACAAGGCGACCGGACTGACCGACGACGAGTGGCGCCAGATCGCGGCGCACCCCTGGCTCGGCGTCCTCGCGCTCTTCCACATGCGCGGACAGCAGGAGCTCCCGTACCGCGCGATGGTGGTCGCGTACGAGCATCACATGAAGACCGACATGACCGGGTATCCGCGGCCGATCAGGGCGCGGGAGATGAGCATCTACAGCAAGATCGTCGCGGTGGCCGACGGCTTCGACGCGGCCACCTCGCGCCGCGCGTACCAGACCGACCCGCTCTCTCCCTCCGCGGTGCTGCAGGAGATGCGCGACAACCCGCGGCGCGGGATGGATCCGGTGGTCGTGAAGGCGTTCGTCAACCTGCTCGGCGTCTACCCCGTCGGAACGCTCGTCGTGCTCGACACCTTCGAGCTCGCGATCGTGCACGCGGCGAACCCGATCGCGGAGCTCATCTCGCGCCCCATCGTGCGCATCGTGAGCGACGCGCGCGGCAACATCATCTATCCCGGAGAGCTCGTCGACCTCGCCTTGCGCGATGCGTCGGGGGAGCGGTACGCCCGGACCATCATCAAGACCGAGAATCCGGACCGCTATGGGATCCGTGTCAGCGACTACTTCGCCTGACCAGCTGTCGCAGCGCTTCGAAGCGCTACGGGCCAGTGGCCGGCGCGCGCTCGTGCCGTACGTGACGGCGGGTCATCCCGACGTCGAGCGCTCGCTCGCGCTCGTGCAGGGACTCGCCGACGAGGGCGCCGACGCGATCGAGGTCGGAGTGCCGTTCTCGGATCCGATGGCGGACGGGCCCGTGATCCAGGGCAGCTCGCAGCGGGCCATCGAGAAGGGGATGAATCTCGACCGCACCCTCGAGCTGATCGCGCGGGCGGGAATCGCCGCGCCGGTGGTGCTCTTCACCTACCTCAACCCGCTGCTCGCCGCGGGGCGCGACGTCCTGACGCGCGCTCGCGATGCCGGTGTCTCGGGCGTCCTCGTGACCGATCTCCCCGTGGGCGCCGATCCGGATCTCGAGAGCTGGCTGGGCGAGGGGCCGCTCGCCTTCGTTCGACTGGTCGCGCCGACGACGCCCGCGGCGCGGATGCGCGAGATCGCGCGGCACGGTCGCGGCTTCGTCTATCTGATCAGCCGACTCGGGGTGACGGGCGTGCAGCAGTCGCTGCCGCCGGAGCTGGGCGACACGATGCGGCGGCTGCGCACGGTGACGACGCTGCCGGTGTGCGTCGGCTTCGGGATCTCGCGGCCGGAACAGGCGCGCGAGGTCGCCGCGATCGCCGACGGTGTCGTGGTCGGAAGCGCGATCGTCCGCGCCGCGGAAGAGAGCGTCGAAGCCGCGATGACCCTTGCCCGTGCGATGCGCGCGGCGATCGACGAGCGCTGAGGTCGACGTGCGCCTGTTCCTGAAATACTACGCGCGCGCGGTCGCGGTCGCCGGGTCGGCGATCCTGCTCCTGACGCTCTTCCACGGCGAAGCGTGGGTGACGCGCGTCTGGGGGATCACGCTGCTCTTCGGGGCGACGATCGCCCTGCGCCGCTTCCAGATCCCGCTGACGAAATACTCGGCGCTGAATCTGCTCGGCATGGTCGCCGTCGGCGGGTCGATCATCATCGGCGCGCCGGCGACGGCGCTGGCGATGTACGCGGGCGTCTTCTTCGCCGACTGGCTGCTCCTTCGCAAGCCCGCGGAGGTTGGATGGATCAACGCGGGGCGCGAAGCGATCGCGCTGGCGGCGTCGTACGGCTACTTCTCGGCGCTCGCGGTCTTCGGCGACGCGACGCGCGGGGGCGCCCTCTCGGCCGACCTGATCCCCGCGGCGTCGGTCTTCGTGTTCGGCTATTTCCTGCTCAGCCGGGCGCTGCTCTACTTCACGCTGCTCTTCCGCGACAAGCTGCGGCCGGAGGAGAAGTCGCTGATCCTCCGCTACGAGGTCATCGCGTTCGGCGTGAGCACGACCGCGATCGCGGTGGTCGTCGCGACCCTCTCGTCGTTCAAGTTCCTCGGCTGGCTGGTGGTGCTCACCGTCATGATGGCGGCCGGGCTCCTGGTCAAGAAGATTCTCGAGGAATCCATCGCCGCGGAGGAGCTGAACAAGATCCACGCGATGGAGCAGGTCGTGTCGAGCGACGTCTCCCTCGGCGAGGCGTTCGACCGGATCCAGGGCCTCGCGCATCGCCTCGTGGACTGGCAGGACTTCCGTATCTGGCGGCTGCACGCCGGCAGCCTGCGCATGGTCT
>DATAIN010000230.1:0-1808 GCA_036262635.1 Gemmatimonadaceae bacterium
ACGCGACCGCGCTGATTTCGACAAGCACTCCTCTCAGTCCCGCCCCGACCACTGTCCTCGCCGGGTACGGCGCCGTGAACGCCTCGCGGTACACCGCATTGAACGCCCCCCAGTCGTTCTCGTCCGCCAGGTATACGATCACCGAGACGACATCCTCCATCGACGCCCCCGCCGACGCCAGCACGCGGCGGAGGTTGGCCAGCGTCCCGTGTGCCTGTTCCTCGATCGTTGCGCCGAGCAGCTCGCCGGTGCGCGGGTCGCGAGGGACCTGGCCGGAGACGTAGAGGAAGTCGCCGGCGCGGACCGCCGGGGAGTACGGGCCGGCGGGGGCCGGGTAGTCGGCGCCGAGGGTGATCGGCTTCCACGAACGGTCGGGCATCGTCGTCGGGGTTGAACGTTAGGCAGCGTGCTGCCACCAGCTCAGGGCGCTGGCGCCGTGCCGCGGATCGCCCGCGACAGCGCGGCGAACTGGGCGACAGTCAGCGTCTCGGGGCGCGCCTCGGGCTCGATCGCCGCGGTGGCGAGCAGTGCTTCGGCGCGTTCGACCGTCGCCGCGGCGACCGTGCGCACCACGCGCCGCATCTGCTTGCGGCGGAAGCCGAACGCGCTCTGCACGAGGGTGCGGAAGTGCGCCTCCTCGTCGGGCTCGATCACCGGATGTTCGAGCGGGGTCACGCGCAGCACCGCCGACTCGACCTTCGGCGCGGGGGTGAACGCACCCGCCGGGACGCGGAAGACGATCTCGGCGCGAGCGAGTGCCTGCACGTTCACGGAGAGCGCGCCGTACTCCTCCGAACCGGCGCCGGCGATCACCCGCTCGGCGACCTCGCGCTGCACCAGGTACACCGCGCGCACGGCGCGCGGGCGCTGCAGCGCGTGAAAGAGGATCGGCGTCGTGATGTAGTAGGGGACGTTGCCGGCGAGGACGAAGTCCTCGGTCCCCGCGGCCTCCGCGAGCGAGGTCTCGAGGACGTCGCCTTCGATCACCTCGAGGGGCGCGCCGGCGAACTTCTCGCGCAGTCGCGGCACGAGGTCGCGATCGATCTCGATGGCGACGACGCGCTTCGCCTTGCGCAGCAGGTACTCGGTGAGGGCGCCGCGCCCGGGGCCGATCTCGACGACGGTCTCGGCGCCGGTGAGCTGCAGCGCCTCGGCGATCCGGGCGAGGATTCTCGGGTCGGTGAGGAAGTGCTGGCCGTAGCGCTTCCGGGCCTGCGGAAAGTCAGCCACCCGCGGCGCGCATCAGCTGCGCAGCACGACGAGCGTCAGGTCGTCGCGCTTCGGGGTGTCGCCCATGTGATGACGGAGGACGTCGAAGACGCGCTCGACGATCACGTTAGGCGGCGAGTCCCGGTGCTTGACCGCGACGTCGAGGACCGCCTGCTCGCCGAGCCGCTCGCCGGCGCGGTCGCGCGCGTCGCTGATCCCGTCGGTGAAGAGGACGAGGATGTCCTTCCCCTTCGCCCACGGCCGCTCGTGCGCGCGCGGCGTGTCGGTCACCATGCCGAGTGGCGGATCGAGTGCCGGCAGCCGCTCGAGCGATCCGTCGGCCCCGATGACGAAGGCGTGCGGATGGCCGGTGTTCGCGTAGCGGAGCTTTCCGGTGACCGGATCGACCACGCCGTAAAACACGGAAACGTACATCTCCGTGGTTTCGAGCTCGTCGCGGATCGAGTGCATCAGCGCGTCGAGCGTCTGCGCCGGGTCGGCGGTGCGCTGGGCGTGGATCGCCGTCGCGCTCATCGTCAGCGCCATGATCAGCGCCGCGCGGTAGCCATGGCCCGAGACGTCGCCGATCATCGCCCCGG
>DATAIN010000231.1:0-6024 GCA_036262635.1 Gemmatimonadaceae bacterium
CCTCCTCTTCCTCTTCTTCCTCCGGCTCGACCAGCTCGAGGAACGGGTTGTTCAGCAGCTCCTGCTTGAGATGCTGCTGGAGGTCGAGCAACGGCATGTACAACAAATCCATCGCCTGATACAGGCGTGGATTGATCTTCAGCTCCTGCTTGAGCTGCGTGTGTTGACCGAGTCCTGGCCTCATGCGACACCTTCCGTCCCGGGGTCACGCAACGATGTGCGGTCCGGGCGTTCAGCGAAGCGGGCGCGCAGCCGCGCCGACAGCGTCGGGCCGAGGTAGATGTCGGCGACGGTATCGTCGAAGACCAGCTCCCGGACGGTGCCCGAGACCTTCACCTGGCCATCGAACATGATATAGGCGCGGTCGACGATGTCGAGCGTCTGCTCCACGTTGTGATCCGAAATGAGAACTCCGATGCCGCGGTGCCGGAGCCCCGCGACGATGGTCTGGATGTCGTTCACCGCGATCGGGTCGACCCCGGCGAAGGGCTCGTCGAGCATCATGAACTTGGGCTGCGTGACCAGGGCGCGAGTGATCTCGAGGCGGCGACGCTCACCGCCGGACAGCGCGTACGCCTTGCTGTGCCGCAACCGCTTGATGTTCAACTCGTCGAGCAGGGTCTCGAGCCGTTCCTTCCGCTCCTCGGCGGACAACGGCAGGGTCTCGAGGATGGACAGGATGTTGTCCTCGACCGACAGCTTGCGGAAGATCGAGGGCTCCTGTGACAAATAGCCGACGCCACGGCGAGCCCGCCGGTACATCGGCATGTTGGTGACGTCCTCGCCGTCGAGCAGGATACGCCCGCTCAGCGGCTGGATGAGGCCCACGATCATGTAGAAGGTCGTCGTCTTCCCCGCCCCGTTAGGGCCGAGGAGCCCGACGATCTCCCCCTGTTGCAATCGCAGGGCCACGTCATTCACGACGCGGCGCCGTCTATACATCTTGACGAGTCCCTCGGCCTCGAGGACACTGACTTTCGCCGGCGTGGTGATCGCCGCCACACGCGCCGGGGTGGGATGTTCGCCCGTCTGCTTGAGGACCTGGGCGAGGGTGCGCCGCCGCGGCAGGATCTCCGCCCAGAGCGACTCGACGATCCTGATACGTGCCTCGGGCGCGCCGACGCCTTCGGGGGGGAGTATCACGACGCCGTCGCTGGCGAGCCGCGGCAGCAGCGAATGCTGGAGGTAGTTGCGAACTTCGTCGAGCGAGAGCCGCCCCGCCTCACGGTCGGCGTCGCGGCCCTCGGCGCGGATCGCCGCGAGGTGGTCGTTGCGGTAGCAGATCGCGACCCGGTCGAGCGTCGTCGTCCCGTCCTCGCGGGCGGTGTCGAGGACCGCGTGCAACGCGAGCGCCATGGAGCGCTCGGCCGACGCGTAATGGTCGAGGAGAGCGCGGATGCGCTCGGGAAGCATTCCGTCGGTCATGGTTGCCTCGATGGGACGACGGTGCTGTCGCTCCCCGTGGGAGTGCCGCGCTGCTTGCCGACATCCGGCTCGACGTAGACGCCGGTCGCCTTCTCGGTGACGGTGACGCGCTGCACCTGCCGGCTCGCGAAGGCGACGGTGATCGCCTTCCCGCGCACGTAGTTGATCGCCGGCCGATCGATCGGCGCACCGGAGACCGCGACCTGATAGAACGAGCGCGCGTTGCCGTGCGCCACGAGCCCGGTGAGCGCCGGCTGATGAGTCGTGTCGGATGCCGCGGTGGAGTCGAAGCTCGCGACGATGGTGTCGCCGCGGAGCCAGTCACGCTCGCGCGAGCGGATCTTCGTGGAGTCCGGATCGCTCTGCGCCCAGGCGTTGCGCACCGCGAAGACCTGGCGCACGCGCTGCCCGGGCAGGCGGACGTCGAGCGAGTCCGCGCTGATGACCTGCGTGGGGGACACGGCGCGCGCGCCGGTCGGGCCCCATGCATAGGCGCGCTCGAGCTTGTTCTCGCGGACGCGCAGGTCGAGGGTGTCGGCGCGAAGGTCGAGGTCCTGACTGACCGCGCGCGCGTTGCCGAGCGAGATGACGCGCTCCACCTGACGCGCACGCGAATAGATCTCGACCGTGATGCCGGTGAGGGTGAAGGGGCGGTCGGCCTTCCCCTCGATCACCGGTCCGCGCATCAGGCGTGCGATCTCGTGTCCGCTGTCCATGAACGCCGAGTCACCGGTCGCGTGGAGGTCGGGGCGCATGATGTCCACCTGCCCGCCCGCGTAGACCAGGCTGTCCGCGTCCATCGTCACGCGGTCGGCGCGAAGGTCGACGGGCGGCTGCTTGCGACCCGCCGAATCGACCTGGATGAGCGTGATGAGCGGGCGCCCCGTGGCGATGAGGCGCGTCTGCGGGCGGAGGTTCGGGATGGCGCGGTAGTACTCGGCGCGCGGGCCGCGCAGCATCGTTCCGCTCGGAAGGGTCGCGACGACGTCGCCTTCGGCGAGCAGACGCTCCTCGTTCTTCCAGTACGTCATCCGGCGCGAGTCCACCTTCACCCGCGGCTCGGTGTAGTGCACGTTGCCGATGAGGTAGAGGATGTCGAGATCGCCGTAGAACTCCGCGCTGTCGGCCTTGAGCCTGTTGTTCTGGCCGACGCAGGAGTACGTCACGCCGCCACCCTGATACGCGTTGTACTTGCCGCTCGGCAGCTTGTTGAGCGACGAGCGCGCCTCGGACGCCTCGAACTGCAGGACGCATCGCTGCGGCTCCGTACCCTGCGCGAGGAGCGGCAGGGGGAGCGCGCCGAGCAGCGCGGCGAGGACGAGGCGGCCGGTGCTCACTGCCCGGGGATGGTGATGCGGCCCGCGGAGCCGCTGGTGGTTCTCAGGATGCGGATGTTGTTCATGTTCGGATCGGACACGAACCCGACGCCGGCGACGCTCTGTCCCTGGCCTGTGAGCTGGAACGCGCTGTCGCTCGAGATCTCGTTCCGCACCTGATCGTAGCGGAGCTGCGGCGTCTCCAGTCGACGACCGTCGGTCGAGACGACGACGACGTTGCCGCGCGCTTCCATGTTGCCCTGAGTGCGATACGTCCCTTCCTTCGAGGTGAGCACCGCGCTCTTCGCGCCCTGCGTGGTGAAGAAGGTCGTATTGACGACGCGCATCTCGATGCGCGTGTTGTCGTCGAAGAAGAACGCGGTGTCGCCATGGAGCTCGGCGCGCATCAGCCCCTGATCGGTGAGGATCGCGCGCGCGCCGAACATCACCTGGTCGGCGCTGTCGGCGAGCGCGGAGGTCTTCACCGCCGCTGGCTCCTTGTCGCCGCCGCACGCGGCCACCGCCGACACGCCGGCGACGAGGGCGATCACGACGATGCGCCCCCTCACGCGACCCTCGCCCGCATCAGGTCGTGGAGGTGCGCCACGCCGACGACACGCTGCCCGTCGTCGACCACCGGCATCGCCATGATGCCATGCGTCTCCATCCGGTACACGACGGCGCTCGCCAGCTCGTCGCGCCGCGCCACCTTCGGGCTTCGTGTCATCACGTCCCCTGCGCGGACGCCGAAGACGTCCTCCTCGCGCTCCATCAACCGGGTGAGGTCACCGGTGGTGACGACGCCGAGCACGCAGCGCTCGGCGTCGACGACGATGGCGATGCCGCGCTTCTCGGCGAGCAGCACGATCGCCTCACGCATCGTGTCCTGCTCGCGCAACAGCGGCAGATCTTCGGAGATCATGAGGTCACTGATCGGGGTGAGCAGCTTGCGGCCGAGCGAACCGCCGGGATGGAGCCGCGCGAAGTCCTCGCGCCGGAATCCCTTCTCCTCGAGCAGCGCGACGGCGAGCGCGTCGCCGATCGCGAGCGCCGCGGTCGTGCTGGTCGTCGGCGCGAGGTCGTGGGGGCATGCCTCCTCGCGGACCCACGCATCGAGCGAGACGTCGCAGGCGCGGGCGAGGGTCGAGCGGTCGTCGCCGGTGATCGCCACGGTGTGCACACCGAAGCGCTTCAGGTGCTCGACGAGGGCGAGCAGCTCGTCCGATTCCCCGCTCTTCGAGATGAGGATCGCGACGTCGTTGTCGCCGACGATCCCGAGATCGCCGTGGACGCTCTCCACCGGGTGGAGGAAAGTCGCGGGCGTTCCCGTCGAAGTGAGCGTCGCGGCGATCTTGCGGCCGATGAGGCCCGACTTGCCGACGCCCGTGACGATGACGCGACCGCGCGACGCGGCGATGATCTCGACCGCGCGCACGAACGACGGTCCGATACGCGTCTCGACCTCCGCGAGCGCCTCACGCTCCATGCGCACCACGCGGCGCCCACGCTCGGCGATGTCGGTGCGGCTCACGCGACCACCTCCGCCGCGGGCGTGTCGGAGCGCTCACGCACATAGCGATCGGTGATCTCCTCCCACTGCCCGCGCGCCTTGAGAAGCAGCTCCGCGAACTCACGGACCGCGCCGCGACCGCCGTGACGTGTGAGGTGAACGCGAGTGATCGCGCGAATCTCCGGGACGGCGTTGCCGACGCTCACGGGGAGCCCGACGACGCGCAACACGCCAGCGTCCGGAAAATCGTCGCCGATGAACGCGGTCTCCTCTGGCGCGATGTCGTATCGCGCGAGCAGTGAACGAAAGGCGGGGAGCTTGCGCGCCGCGGCGTCCTGCACGACGTCGTCGAGCTCGAGCTCCACCGCGCGATGCCTCACGCTTTCCGAAACGCGGCCGGTGATGATCACGACCTTGAGCCCCGCGTCACGCAGGAACTTGATCCCCAGCCCGTCCTGGATGTCGTAGCGCTTGAACTCGACGCGCGCGCCCGCGGCATCGCCGAGGTAGATGCCACCGTCGGTGAGCACCCCGTCGACGTCGAGCCCGACGAGCCGGATGCGGCGAGCGAGCGCGGAGTCGATCATCGGCGGAGCGTGCTCCAGAGACCGAGCATCCGATCGACGAGCGAATTCAGGGTGTCGAGACGCAGCATGTTCGGGCCGTCGCTCGGCGCGTTGTCCGGGTCGGGGTGCGTCTCGAGGAAGACGCCGTCGGCGCCGGCGGCGATCGCGGCGAGCGTCAGCGGCGGGATGAACTCCCGTGCGCCACCGCTCGCCTCGCCCTCGCCCCGGCCCGGCTGCTGTACGCTGTGCGTCCCGTCGAAGATCACCGCGCAGTCGCAGGCGGCGCGCATGCGCATGAAGCCACGCATGTCGACGACGAGATCGCCGTAGCCGAAGAACGTTCCGCGCTCGGTGACCGCGATCTCGGATGCGTTCTCCGCGGCGCCACGGACCTTTTTCACCGCTCCACGCATCCCCTCCGGGTGCATCCACTGCCCCTTCTTCACGTTCACCGGCTTGCCGGTCGCGCCGGCCGCCTCGAGGAGATCCGTCTGGCGGCAGAGGAAGGCGGGGATCTGCAGCACATCCACGATCTCGGCGGCGGGCGCACACTGTTCCGGGAGGTGGACGTCGGTGAGGACGCGGAGACCCGTCGCCTCCTTCACGCGCTGCAGCGCCGCCAGCCCGCGGTCGATCCCGGGGCCGCGCGTGGCGCCGGGGTTCGAGCGATTCGCCTTGTCGAAGCTGGCCTTGAAGACGATGCCACCGGGCACGCGCTCGGACAGCCGGGCGAGATGCTCGGCGACGCGCATGTTGAGCGCGTCGTCCTCGAGCTGACAGGGGCCGGCGATCATGAAGAACGCGTCGCGCGGAAACGCGGCGGTGCCCTGCATCGACGGTGCGGTGCGCGTCGCGCTCACCGCACCGCCTCGGCCATGGTCGGCGTCTGACGGCGGTCGTCGATGCGCATTCGCTTCGCCTTCACCGAGGCGGCGATGAAGCCGGCGAAGAGCGGATGCGGACGCGTCGGCCGCGACTTCAGCTCCGGATGGAACTGGCAGCCGACGAACCACGGGTGCTGCGCGAGCTCGACGATCTCGACGAGCGACCCATCCGGGGAGAGGCCGCTGAGCTTCATTCCGTTCGCGGTGAAGCGATCCCGGAACGCGTTCGAGACTTCATAGCGATGGCGATGCCGCTCGCTGATCTCGGGAACGCCGTACATCTCCGCCGCCTTCGAGCCGCGCGCGAGTCTGCAGGCGTACGC
>DATAIN010000232.1:0-2033 GCA_036262635.1 Gemmatimonadaceae bacterium
TGCTCTACAACGCGGGGAACAGCGGCGCCGCCGACGGCGATCCGCGGCTGCCGGCGCGCGTGTACACGGGCGGCCAGGCGCTCTTCGATCCCACCAACCCCCTGAAGCTGCTCGCACGAACCGGCGAGCCGTTCATCCGTCCGACCGAGGCCTACGAGAGGACCGGTCAATACAAGGAAGGAACGACTTTCGTCGAGGGGCTCGTGCGTTTCCGCGGGCGCTGGCTGCTCTACTATGGAACCGCCGACTCGCGGGTGGGCGTCGCCCTGTCCCCGCGCTCGCCCTGATGCCGGCGATGCACGAGGGGGACGTCCGGCTCCCCCCTCATGCGTTCATGGCTGCGGGCGCCGCCGCAGCTTCTCCTCGTAAATCCCCTTCGCGCGGTGCGTGTTGTACGCGCGCTGCGCCGTGTACTTCGCGTCGAGCGCGTCAAACGTCGCGTCGGCGAGCTTCTGCGCCACGGCGGTGAGGTCGGCCATCTGCTCCATCACGAGCGGAGAGCCGGCGATCTCCGACCGGCCGAGCTCCGCGACCGCCGCGTGCAGCATCCGCGACGCACCCGCGTAGTCGCCAACCTCGCGCCTGCGCAGCGCGTCCTCGCGCGCGCGGGCCGCGCGGACGAGCAGCATCTCCTGGCGTACCTCCGGCTCGCGACGACCGTTCGGCGACAGCGGCGAGCGGATGGGAATCGTCACCTCCTGGCGCGCGACACCGCCGTCCGCCGTCAGGACGTGTGCGTCGACCGTGATCTCGCCGATGTCGGTATCCCCGTCCGCCGCGCCGGCCGGCACGTGGAACTCGAACAGCAGCGACTTCGGCTCGCGCCCGTAGATGTCGCCGACCTCGATGCGCGTGCCCTCGGGCGTCGCCCGCACCGGATAGTCGTGTAGCACCGCCACGAAGCGCGCGCCCGGTGCGGGACGGACGTGAACGCGGACGTTCTGCGCGGCGAGCGAGAGCAGCCCCTCGATCTCCTCCTCGAAGACGCCCGGCGCCTGGTCGGGGCGCTCGATGTACCAGGTGTTGCCGCCGCCCGCGTCCGCCATCGCGCGCAGCAGCGCCTCGTCATAGTCGGCGCCGAAGCCGATCGTGCTCGTCGTGATGGCGTCGCGCATCCGCGCCGTCGCCGCGAGATCGACGAGCGCCGCGGGCTGGGTGATGCCGACGTTCGCCAGTCCGTCCGTCAGCAGCACGACACGATTCATGCGATGCTCGCGGCGCGCCTCCGCGACGTGCTCGCGTCCCCGCAGCCAGCCGCCGCTGAGGTTGGTGGAGCCCCCCGACTCGACGCCCATCACGATCCGCGCGAGGTCAGCTGGCGCGACGCCGTTTCCGCTCTGCGCGAGCGTGTCCACGGTGTCGTCGTACGTCACCAGGGCGACGGCATCGGCGGGAGCGACGCGGCGCAGCAGGAACGCGGCCGCGTCGCGCGCCGCGGTGAGCTTCTCGCCCCCCATCGAGCCCGAGCGGTCGAGGACGAGCGCGAAGTTGAGCGGTGGCCGCGCGGCGTCCGCTGGCGCCTGCCCGACGAGGCGCAACAGCGCGTGCACGACGAATCCGCTCTGCGCGGTGGCGAGCTCGTAGTCCAGCAACAACTCCTGCTTCATGTACACCTTCCGGTGGCGATCGTCCAAGTATGCAACCACCCTCCGACAGCGCCGTCGTCAACAGTCGGGGTACCTGGCGCGCCACGCCTCGCTGTCTTCGTGTCCGGTCAGGAGGTCGTCCGCCACGCGCTCGATGACGTCGCGCAGCTCGAGGGACTCGAGCCAGCGCTCCGGGATCGCGGCGGCGCCGAGCCGCGCGCCGAGGATGTTGCCTGCGATCGCCCCCGTGCTGTCGCTGTCGCCGCCGTGGTTGACGGCGAGGCGCACCCCTCGCTCGAAGTCGTCCTCCGCGACCAGCGCGCAATACACGCCGATCGCGAGCGCCTCCTCGGCGACCCAGCCCTGCCCGAGGCGCTCGACGGCCTCGGGCGACGCTCCGTGCTGCGCCTCGGCGCACGCGCGGTCGACCGCGGCGAGCACCTCCTC
>DATAIN010000233.1:0-9908 GCA_036262635.1 Gemmatimonadaceae bacterium
TCGAGCAGCTCTGCGCCGAAGCGGCGGAGCACAAGTTCGCCGCGGTCTGCGTGAATCCCGTGTGGGTGAAGCTCTGTGCGCAGCGCCTGAAAGGAACGGAGGTCCAGGTCGCGACGGTGATCGGCTTCCCTCTCGGGGCGACTCGCAGCGACGTGAAGGCGTTCGAGGCGCAGCGCGCCGTGGACGACGGCGCCGAGGAGCTCGACATGGTCGCAGCGATCGGGCACATCAAGAGCGGCGACTGGCACTACGTCGCCGACGACATCGCCGCGGTCGTGCGGGCGGCGCCGGGGCGGCTGGTGAAGGTGATCATCGAGTCGGCGGTGCTCACGCCGGTCGAGATCATCAAGGCGAGCGCGCTCGCGCGCGAGGCGGGCGCACACTACGTGAAGACGAGCACCGGCTTCCACGCGGCCGGCGGCGCGAGCGCGGAGGCGGTCGCGCTGATGCGCCTCATCGTCGGCGATTCGATGGGGGTCAAGGCGTCGGGCGGGGTGCGCGACTGCACGCAGGCGCTGAAGATGATCGCCGCCGGCGCGACGCGGATCGGCACCTCGGGCGGCGTCGCGATGGCGAAGTGTCTCGGCCCCGGGCCGCTGCCGCTCCGCGAGCTCCTCGAGAGCTCGCTGGCTCACGGCGAGAAGTGCGTCACCTGCTCGGCGCCGACGGCGTCGTCGAGCGGACAGGTCTACTAGCCGCCTCACGCTCCCACCACGGACGACGCTCGACAAGCTGATCCCCCGCGACGCGCTGAGCTACTGCGCGCTGCGAGTGGGGAACGCGCCGTGACACGGCTGTGACGGTGGTAGCCTGAAGGGGACGTAAGTTCCAGAAGCGTCCGGCGCGTACGGTCCGGGCGCTTTCTCGTCTCCCCGATGCCCGTGGACGATCCGTCGCTCTACATCAATCGCGAGCTGAGCTGGCTCGACTTCAATGCACGCGTCCTCCATGAGGCGCTCGACGAGCGAAACCCACTCCTGGAGCGGGCGAAGTTCCTCGCGATCTTCGCGACGAACCTCGACGAGTTCTACATGGTGCGGGTGGGGGGGCTGCGGCGACGCGCCGCGGCGGGGGGAGTCGAGCCGTTCGCCGACGGGCTCGCCCCCGGCGAGGTCCTGCAGCGGCTCGACGCGCGAGTGCGCGAGCTGTGCGCGGCAGCGAGCGCCTGTCTGCGCGAGACGCTCCTTCCGGCCCTCGCCGCGGAGGGCATCCGCTTCCTCGAGCCCAGCGAGCTCACAGCGGAGGAATGGTCCGCGCTCGACCAGCATTTCGAGACGAAGGTCTACCCGGTGCTGACGCCGCTCGCCGTCGATCCGGGGCATCCGTTTCCGTACATCTCCAACCTGTCGCTCTCGCTCGCCGTGATGCTTCGCGATCCGGTGCACGGCACCGAGCATTTCGCCCGAGTGAAGGTGCCGAAGAGTCTTCCGCGCTGGGTCGCGGTCGGCGCCGGCCTCCGGTACGTCCCGCTCGAGCGCGTGATCGCGGCGAACCTCGCTGTGCTCTTTCCCGGGATGGACGTCGTCGGATCATACCTGTTCCGCGTGACGCGCTTTTCGGACTTCGAGCTCAGCGCGGGGGAGGAATCGGAGGATCTGCTCGCCGCGATCGAGGCGCAGATCTTCCAGCGGCGCTTCGGCGAGGTGGTGCGCCTGGAGGTGCAGCCCGAGATGCCGGCGCACATCCGGGAGCTCGTCCTCGAGGAGCTGGGTGCCGACCTCGAAGCCGGAGTACCCCCGCTCACCGCGCGGGACGTGCACGAGAGCGGGCCGCTGCTCGACCTCAGCGACCTGCTCTCCCTCGCTGTTCTTGACGTGCCCGCGCTGCGCGACCCGCCGTTCACCCCGGTGATCCCGCGCGAGCTGCGCGGCGGGACGAGCATTTTCGACGCGATTCGCGAGCGGGACCTGCTCGTGCATCATCCCTTCGAATCGTTCAGCGCGACCGTCGAGGAGTTCGTGGCCGAGGCAGCCCGCGATCCGGCGGTGCTCGCGGTCAAGATGACGCTCTATCGGACGTCGGGCGATACCGCGATCGTGCGCGCGCTCATCGATGCGGCGCAGCGCGGAAAGGAAGTCGTCGTGCTCGTGGAGCTGAAGGCGCGCTTCGACGAGGCGAACAACATCGAATGGGCGCGGACCCTCGAGTCGCACGGCATCCACGTGGTCTACGGCTCTCCGACGCTGAAGACGCACGCGAAGACCGCGCTCGTCGTGCGACGGGAGAGCGACGGGTTCCGGCTCTATGCGCACATCGGCTCGGGGAACTACAACACCCGCAGCGCCCGCGTCTATACCGACGTGGGGCTGTTCACGTGCAACCCGGCCATCGGCGCGGACCTGCGCGACCTCTTCAACTCCCTCACCGGATTCGATGGGGAGCGGCCGTATCGCGAGCTGCTTGTCGCGCCGCGCGGGCTGCGCAGCGGGTTCCTCGCGCTCATCGAGCGGGAGGCGGCGCACGCTCGCGAGGGGCGGCCGGCGCGCATCATCGGCAAGATGAACGCGGTCGTCGACGAGGCGCTGATCCGCGCCCTCTACCGCGCGTCCGGCGACGGCGTGCGCGTCGATCTGATCGCGCGCGGGATCTGCTGCCTGCGGCCCGGGATCCCCGGCGTGAGCGAGAACATCCGCGTGATCAGCATCGTCGGCAGGTTCCTCGAGCACTCACGGCTCTGGTACTTCGCGAACGGCGGCGCGGGGGAGTACTACGTCGGCTCGGCGGACTGGATGCCGCGCAACTTCGACAAGCGTGTCGAGGCGGTCACGCCGATCGACGACCGGACGCTCCACCCACGCCTGGAGTCCCTGCTCGAGACCTGCCTGCGCGACAACCGCCAGGCATGGGAGCTCGGCGCCGACGGAGTGTGGCGGCAGCGGCAACCCGCCGCCGACGAGGAGCGCGCGACACACAGCATCCTGCTTGGCGACCCGTGGGGGCGGCCGAAGAGCGCCGGCCGTGAGAGCGACGCGGTCCGCGTGGTGTCGGGGTGACGGGGGCCGCCTAGCCGGTCACTGCCCGAAGCAGAGGAGTCGGCTCCTCGGGCGCGCTGTCGCCGAGCGGATGGCCGTGCGCGTCGACGACGAGCACTCGCGTCTTCGCCACTCGCTCGAGCAGCACGACCTTGCGGCTCGCACCCCACCCCTCGAGGCGCACCGAGCGACTCGTCGACGCGGGGACGATCGTCAGCCGGATCGCGCGCGCGGTCCAGCGCACCTTCACGGCGCCGACCGCGCCGACATGGCCGCGATCGAGGCCGTCAGCCACGCGGAGCAGCGCGGCGAGCCGCTTGATGCGCTTCCGGGTCGCCTTGTCGAGCGCGGCGAGGTTGCGGTGCTGCTTCTTCGGACGCGCGCCGCGGTGGTAGCGCGCGACGTTGGCGATCACCACCTGCTCCAGCGGCTCGATGCCGAGCAGCTCCGCGTGAAGGATCAGGTGATACGAGTGCTTGTGGTGCGTGTCGTAGCTGATGTGATAGCCGATGTCGTGAAGCAGCGCCGCGTCGGCGAGGGTCTGCCGGTCGGCGGCCTCGCAGCCGAGCCGCGCACCCAGGGCGTCGAAGAGCTGGAGGGCGAGCGCGCGGACGTGCACCGCGTGCGCCTCGTCGTAGCGGCATCGCTCGCCGAGCTCGTGGACCGACCGCTCGCGGGCGTTGCCGGGGTCCGCTGCCGCGGGGCTGACGCGCGCCGCGTCGAGCAGGATCCCCTCGCGGATGCCATAGCGTGAGACGACGAGCTCGCGGGCATCGAGGCGCGCCAGCACCTCCGCGGCGACGCAGAGCCCGGCGAGAATGATGTCCGAGCGCTCGCGGTTGAGACCCGGCACCTTTAGGCGCTCCGCGGGCGACATCGCGGCGAGGGTCTCGATGATGTGCTCGAGCTCCACGCGGGGGATACGCGTCGCGTGCACCGTGCGCGCAGCGACGCTCTGCTGCCGCGCGAGGAACATCCCCGCGAGGTTGGTAAAGGTGCCCCCGGAACCGATGACCTGCGCCCCTCGCCACTCGCGAGCCGGGACGCTCCGGCGCAGCTCGAGCCGCACGAGGCGGCGCAGGTCGTCGACGTCACGGCCGCGCGGCGACATCCCGAGGAAGCGCTCGGTCAGGCGCACCGCCCCGAAGGGGAAGGAGAGCAGACGATCGATGACCCCACCGGCGCTGAGCGCGAGCTCGAGCGAGCCGCCGCCGATGTCCATCACCACCGTCCGGCCGACGGCGAGGTCGAAGTGGGCGATCGCGCTGCGGAAGCTGAGCCGTGCTTCCTCCGCTCCTGAGAGCAGTCGGACCTCGAGGCCCGTCGCCGCGCGCACGCGCGCGAGGAAATCGGGACCGTTGGTCGCGTCGCGCACGGCGCTCGTCGCGACCGCCTCGATGCGACGCGCTCCCGAGCGCCGGGCGAGGATCGCCATGCGCCCCAGCGCTTCGAGCGCGCGCTGCATCGACTCCGGGGAGAGTGCGCCCGTCTTGCTCAGCCCCGCGCCGAGGCGTGGGGCCTCCTTCATCTCGTCGACGACGCGGATCGCCCCGTCCGGGGAAACGTCGGCGACGAGCTGGCGAATGGAGTTCGACCCGATGTCGATGGCGGCGATGCGCATCGCACCATCGTCCTCGGGAGCTGCGCGGCCGATCGTCGGTCGTGGCGACTGTCGCTGTCTCATGATCCCCTCCACGTCTGCATCATCTCGACGACGCACTCCATGCAACGTATCAGCCAGCGGCACCGGCCGGAACGCCGCCGGCGGCTTCCCGTGGCCCGTTAGGCGGCCCGACGGCGTCGAGACACGACCGTGACCAGGGCGATACCCGCGGGCAGCTGACGGCCGCGATAATGAGCGAATCGGCTGCGCCTCGATCATTCTCTATCGCCACATGCCTTCGCGACGACCCTTCACGCGCCCTCGCGGTCGGAAGCTCACCGGCCTCGCCAGGCGCCATCCGCGTGCTCACGCGACGCCCGTGCCGGAGGTCGATGACTCCGCTTCGCCGGCCCCGCCAACTCGAGTGCTGGTCCTCGACCGCAACCCCGACTGGCTCGCGCGTTCGCTTCGCGCGTTCGCAGCCGCGGGGTACCCGACGAGCACCGCCGTCACGGTCGAGGAGGCCATTGCCGCGCTGCGCCGGCGGCGCGCAGTCCTGCTCGTGCTCGGACCGACCGTGCCTCGATGGGTGAGCGACCGCCTGCGCCGGCACCTCCGCGAGGACGACAACCCAGGATGTCCGATCCTCGCGCTGCGCACCGAGTCGAGCGACCTGTGACACGTTCGTTTCAAATCGATGTGCGCACCGATACCAAGCGTGGGGACATTGAGGGAACCCTTCTACCCAGGCTGCCATGATCCTCGAGATCGTTCTCGCCCCCCTCGACTCCGCGCGCGCGCTCGACATCCCGCGCCGCGCCCGCCCCGTTCTCGCGGTCCTCGCCGCGCTCCTCGTCGTCGCGTCCGGCGTCTCGGCGCAGGCGTCACAGCCTGCCACGGGGAGCATCGTCGGGCGGGTGATCGACAGCCGGACCGGGAGCGGGATCGGCGGCGCGGGGGTGCAGGTCGTCGGCACCACGCTCGGCGCACAGACCTCGCTGGACGGCCGCTTCGCGATCGCCGGTGTGACCGCCGGCACGGTAACCCTGCACGTGCGGCGCATCGGGTACACGCCGAAGACCGTCACCGGCATGCAGCTCGACGTCGGCCAGCGGCTCGAGCAGGACATCTCGCTCGCGCCGGCGGCGGTGGAGCTCGCGGGAGTCACCGTCTCGGCGGCGAAGGAGAAGGGAAGCGTGAACGCCGCGCTCGACGCGCAGCGCACGGCGACGGGCGTCGTGAACTCGGTCACCGCGGAGCAGATCTCGAAGAGCGCCGACGCCGACGCCGCCCAGGCGGCGCAGCGCGTCAGCGGGGTGACGGTGCAGGACGGGCGCTACGTCTTCGTGCGCGGGCTCGGTGAGCGCTACACGACGGCGTCGCTCAACGGTGCGCGCCTTCCCAGCCCGGAGCCGGAGCGGAAGGTGGTGCCTCTCGACCTGTTCCCGGCGGGACTCCTCCAGTCGGTGACGACGTCGAAGACCTTCACGCCGGACCAGCCGGGCGACTTCGGCGGCGCGTCGGTCGACATCCGGACGCGCGAGTTCCCCGCCCGGCGTCAGTTCGTGTATTCGTCGTCGGTCGCGTACAACTCGGCCGGGACGGGACGCAACGTCTACTACGCACCGGGGGTCGGCGGAGAGGCGTTCGCGCTCGCCGGAGCGGGGCGCAACCTCCCGGCGGGGCTGCGCGCCGCCGGCAACCTGCAGGGGAACGTCACCCAGGACGACAAGAACCGCTACATCAACTCGATGCGCAACGTGTGGCAGGCCGGCCAGCGGGCTGGCACGCCCTCGGGTTCCTTCGGTCTCTCCGTCGGCGGCAACGACCCGATCTTCGGGCAGCGCATCGGCTACCTCTTCTCGGGGAGCTACGCGTACGCGCAGGAAGTCCTGCAGCGGCAGGTGCGCGCGCGCGCCATCGGCGGCCAGGGTGACGCGACGATCGAGTCCGATCGCTTCACCGGTACCACCGGCCGCAACTCGACGCTCTGGGGTGGGGTCCTCAACTTCGGGACGCTCATCGGGACGCGGACGCGGCTCGCGCTGAACAACACCTACAACCGCACCGCCGACAACGACGCGCGCGTCGAGACGGGCTCGCTCGAGAAGTTCTCGACGCCGTCGGACATCCAGCGGCTCGACTACGTGCAGCGCGCGATGTACTCCTCGCAGCTCGCCGGCGAGCACGACCTCGGCGCGCAGCGGCTGGAGTGGGCGGTGACCGCGGCCGGAATGACCCGCGACCAGCCCGACCGCTCGGAGCTCGTCTATCAGCATGATGTCGATTCCGCGGGCCGTCCGGTGCGGCTCTGGCAGCAGGGTGAGGAGGGGGCGGTGCGCACCTTCAGCGCGCTCGACGAGCGAAGCTACGAGGGGCGCGTGGACTATCGCGTCGAGCGCGGCAGCCCCGAACGGCCGCAGCTCTTCAAGTTCGGGATGCTCGGCCGCACGACCTCGCGCGACGCGGACACGCGCGCCTTCGAGATCATCTCGACGAACATCAGCGACGCCGAGCGCGCGCAGTCGCCGGAGGTGCTGTTCGGCGGGAGCTACACGCGGCCGGGGTCGTCCACCTTCGACCTCATCGCAATCGGACAGGGCGGACGCTACTCCGCGTCGGATCGACTCGGCGCGGGCTACGCGATGGCCGACATCGCGCTCACCAGCCGGCTGCACGCGGTCGGGGGCGCCCGGCTCGAGTCGTCGCACGTCGTCGTCGACGCGCTCTCGACGATCGGGCTTCCGAGCCGCACGGCACCCACGTACAACGACGTGCTCGGCTCCTTCGCGCTGAACCTCGGCCTCACCGAGCTGCAGAACCTCCGCTTCTCGGCGACGCGCACGCTCGCCCGGCCGGAGTATCGCGAGCTCGCGGACGTCACGACGCGCGACGTCATCGGCGGCCGCCTGCTCCGCGGAAACCCGGATCTCATCCGGACGACGATCGACAACCTCGACGCGCGCTGGGAGTGGTACCCGGCCGCGAATGAGGTGCTGAGCGCGGGCGTGTTCGCGAAGCGCTTCCGCAACCCGATCGAGCGCGTCGCCCAGGCGACGAGCAGCGCGGACGTCATCACCTTCGCGAACGCGGAGAGTGCGGTGGATTACGGCATCGAGCTCTAGGCGCGGAAGTCGCTGCGCGTGCTGGCCGAGGCGCTGGAGCAGTTCTCGGTGTTCGGGAACCTGACGGCCATGAAGAGCGAGGTCTCGCTTGGCGCCGGGAGGGCCGCGTCGACGAACGCGAAGCGCAGCCTCGTCGGACAGTCGCCCTATGTGCTGAACACGGGGCTCACCTACTCGTCGCGCGGCGGTCGCGGGAGCGCGACGCTGCTCTATAACCGCGTCGGCGACCGCGTCGTCGCCGCGGGCTCGGAGCCGCTCCCCGACATGATCGAGCACCCACGCGACGTGCTGGACTTCTCGCTGCGCCTGCCGCTGGGCAGCGCGGTGGCGGCGCGCCTGGATGCGAAGAACCTCCTCGACGCCCGCTATCGCGTCACGCAGGGCACGGTGACGACAGAGGCGTACAACACCGGGCGCGCGCTCTCGCTCGGCTTCACCTGGCAGCCGTAGCCGCCCGCCCTCCCGTCACCGCGTGACACAGACGTGACCACGCGGTGACGCGACGGAGGCCGTTCGGTTGCTTCGTTCAGGCGCCGCTCCGGGAGTCCGGAGCCCTACACTCATCCAGCCCATCATGACGCTCTCGCTCCGCACCATCGCCACCGGCGCGCTCGCCGCGACCACGGCGCTCGCCGCCTGCAGCAGCGACAACGGAACGAACCCGCCCCCCGGCATCGCGACAGGTGCCGCCGACATCACTCAGGACATCACGGCGAACCGGACCTTCCACGCCGAGACGACGTATACGCTCAAGGGATTCATCCACGTCACGAACGGCGCGACGCTCACGATCGAGCCGGGCACGAAGATCCTCGGCGACTATGCCACCCTCGGCGCGTCGCTCTGGATCATGCGTGGCGCGAAGATCCAGGCGGTCGGGACAGCCGACAAGCCGATCGTCTTCACCTCCTCGCAGCCGGTCGGCCAGCGGAAGCCCGGTGACTGGGGCGGACTGCTGATCATCGGCAACGCGATCGACAATCGCACCGGGACCGTGCAGATCGAGGGCAGCGGCACCGCGGCGACCGGCGGGAGCGGGCAGAACTACCCGGTCACGTACAGCGGCGGGACGAACGCCGCGGACAACAGCGGCGAGCTGCGCTACGTTCGCGTCGAGTTCGGGGGCTACGCGCCGTCGCAGGACAACGAGCTGAACTCCTTCACCCTGGCCGCGGTCGGCAGCGGGACGAAGCTCTCGTACCTCGAGGCTCTACTTGGCCTCGACGATTCCTTCGAGTGGTTCGGCGGGTCGGTCGACGCGGACCATCTCGTCTCGTACGAGTCGGGCGACGACCACTTCGACCAGTCGGAGAGCTTCAACGGGCGGCTCCAGTACCTCATCGCCTTCCAGAGCAAGCAGTTCACGCAGCGCGCCGGCGCGGGAAGCCCGTCGACCGATCCGCAGGGGATCGAGCAGGACGGGTGCAACGGGACAGGCTGCACGAACGGCTTCAGCCAGCAGCCGTACACCATTCCGTTGATCTCCAACTTCACGATCGTCGGAACCGGCAGCACCGCGACGTCGAACGCGAACGGCGGGATCGGTATCATGCTCCGCCGCGGCACGGGCGGGTACTACGTGAACGGGATCATCGCGCGCTGGCCGCGCGCGGCGATCAGCCTTCGCGACACGGCGACGTACAATCGCGCCGGGGCGACGGGCACGCAGAATCTCGCGACAGCGGATCTCGCGGTGAAGAACGTCCTCATCGTCGAGAGTCCCACGGTGTTCCAGGGCGCGAACGGGACGAACGTACAGAACAGCCTGGACCTCGCGGGCAATGCGATCACGCAGAATACGACCGCGACGACGGCGAGCCTCTTCACCGCGTTTCCCGCGACGGTGGACGTGAACACCACGGCGGCCGCCTTCGACTGGACGCCGGCTGCGAGCTCCGCGGCGGCGAGCGGCGGGCTGGCGACGTTCACCGGGAAGCTCGCGACGAAGGGCGGCACCGCATTCACCGGCACCAGCTACGTCGGCGCCGCAGCGCCCGGCGGCACGAAGTGGTGGAGCGGGTGGACGGTCTACGCCCAGCAGTGAGAAACAGAACGAGGACGAGGGCGCGCCGCGCCCTCGTCTCCGTCGCGGCGGCGGTCGGAGTTTCGACCGCCGCCGCGATCGCATCGTGCGGCCGCGGCGACGCCGGCAGACCTGTCGCGGGTGCATCGTCGGCCGGGGTCGTGGACAGCGCGCTTCCCATCGCG
>DATAIN010000234.1:0-2460 GCA_036262635.1 Gemmatimonadaceae bacterium
CGTTGACGACGCACCCGACGTTGCCGTCGAGCTTGATGAAGGTGAGGTTCGCGTTGCGCGCCTGGACCTCGCTCGGCGCCTCCGCGCTCTCGTCGCGGAGCTTCGCGATCTCCGGATGCCGATCGAGCTCGTTGTCGTCGACGACCATCTTGGCGTCGAGGGCGAGCACCTCGCCGTTAGGCGTGACGACCAGCGGATTGATCTCGGCGAGCGAGGCGCCGCTCTTCACGAACGCCTCGTAAAGCTGCTTCATGATCTTCCCCGCGGCGCGGGCCTGCTTCGCGTCCTTGTAGAGGAAGAAGCCCATCTGCTGCGCCTCGAAGTCCATGAGGCCGTAGCGCCCGTCGACCGGGTGGTACATGATCTTCTCCGGCGTCTTCGCGGCGACCTCCTCGATGTCGATGCCGCCCGCGGGGCTGACCATGAAGACCGCCTTCTTGCGCGCGCGGTCGACGATGATGCCGACGTAGGCCTCGCTCGCGATGTCGGCGGCGGGCGTGACGAGCACCTTCTGCACGGGAAGATCCTTGATGTGCAGCTTGAGGATTTTCTCGGCGACCTCGCGTGCCTCCTGCGGCGACTTCGCGAGCTTCACCCCGCCCGCCTTGCCGCGGCCGCCGGCGTGGACCTGCGCCTTCACCACCACCGTGCCGCCGAACTTCTTCGCGATCGCCTCGGCTTCCGCCGGAGTCGTCGCGACCTCGCCGGGCGGAATGGGGATCCCCGCCGCGCGGAAGATCTCCTTCGCCTGATATTCGTGAATGTTCACGCGCTCTCCGCTGTGATTGTCGTTCCGGCTTCGCCGCGCACCGCCTCGCGTCCCTTGCTCAATTCGGTGATCACCGCGCGGCCGCCGGTGCGCCGCACGAAGTCTATCGCGGCGCGAACTTTCGGCGCCATGCTGCCCTCTCCGAACGCGCGCTCGGCGTCCATCTTCTCCGCGTCGCCGACGCTCAACGTGCGCAGGGCACGCTGCGTGGGCTTGCCCCAGTCGAGATAGATCGCGTCGACGTCGGTGAGGATCACGAGCAGCTCGGCGTTGAGATCGCGCGCGAGCACCGCGGAGGCGAGATCCTTGTCGATCACCGCGTCCACGCCTTCCCACCCCTGCAGCTTGTTGTCGTAGTAGATCGGCGCGCCGCCGCCGCCACAGGCGACGACGATCGTTCCGCGATCGACGAGATGGCGAATGATCTCGAGCTCGTGGATCTGCAGCGGCACCGGGCTGCCGACCACGCGGCGCATCCGCTTGCGACCGTCGGGCCTGATGACGTTGCCCTCTGCCTCGAGCGCTGCGATCCGGTCGGCGCGCACCTCGTGTCCGATGAACTTCTGCGGATTGGTGAGCGCCGGATCGTCGGGCGCGACGTGGACCTGCGTGATGATCGTCGCGACGTCGCGCCGGCTCCCGTTCCGACGGAGGATGTTCTCGAGCGACTGCTGGATCATGTAGCCCATCCAACCCGCGGTTGCCGCGACGAGCACGCCGAGTGGAAGCGGGCTCACGTCCTGACGCGCCATCTCGTTGCGGAGCAGCTCGTCACCGACCTGCGGCCCGTTGCCGTGCACCAGACACACGTTCCAGCCGTCGAGCGCGAGATCGACGAGAGGCGCGACCGCCTCGCGCGTGTGGCGGAACTGATCGTGGATGGTCGAGTGCTTCGCCGGCGAGAGGGCGTTGCCGCCGAGGGCGATGACGGCAGTGTGGCGCGGCTGGTGTTCAGGCATAGGAGAGACCGCGCAAGCTATCGGCGCCCGGAGGGGTATTCAAGCCGATCACCGTGGCGGGCGCCCGAGGAGCCGACCGAGCGAGTCCCAGTGGTCGGCGAAGCCGCGCCAGTCGCCGCGGCGCTGATCGGCGCGCAGGCTGTCGTAGAGCGCCGCCGCGGCGGCTCGCAGGTCCGCCGGCGTCTGCATCGGCGGCGGCGCGGGGACCGTTCCGCCGAGTGCGGCGAGAAGCGTCGAGCCGCTGCGCAGCGAGTCGGCGCGCAGAAGCGCAACGCTGCTGAGCGCGGGTGGATTCTGCGAGCGGATGATGTAGGTCGCCTGCGTGAGCACCACGCCGCGCGTCGTCGGCACTGCCTGCACGCGTCCGCGCGCGACGCGACCGTCGCGCACTGAGCCCGCGGCACTGTCCGCCGAACGCAGCCGATCGAGCGCGCCGGTCCAGTGAGGTCCCGCCGAGTCGACGATCCACCGCGTGCCGGGCGAGCGGCCGCCGCGCGCGACGACCGCCCCCTCGACGTGATCGTCGCTTCGCAAGACGGGGAATGCGACCGCGAAACCGCCATCGCGAAGAGCGAAGCGGCCACCCGGATCGGCGGCGAGAGCGCTGTCGGCACCGTCGGTGGGAGGAACCTTTCGCGCGGACGCGCCTTCGCTCACGGTGCCCGCCGCCGCGAAGGCGGCGCGCTGGGCGAGCGCACCATCGAGGGCCGGCGGGAGCTGCGTGACGATCGC